>JBDSEW010000171.1:0-33687 GCA_039919825.1 Chitinophagales bacterium
GTACAGGTAAAAATTGCAGAAGACGGAGAAATACTCTGTAAAGGGCCCAACATCATGGTGGGTTATTACAAACTTCCTGATAAGACTGCTGAAGCCATTGATAAAGACGGTTGGTTTCATTCAGGTGACATCGGCGAATTTGTGGATGGAAAATTTTTAAAGATCACCGATCGCAAAAAGGAACTTTTTAAAACATCCGGAGGAAAGTATGTAGCACCGCAACCTTTGGAAAATAAATTCAAGGAATCATTTTTTATTGAGCAGATGATGGTGATAGGTGACGGGCGAAAATTTGTTTCAGCCCTGATTGTTCCTTCTTTCACCAACCTCAAATCATGGTGTGAAAAAAGCGGCATTGCAAACACCTCCAGCAATGAAATGATCAGCAATCCGAAAGTGCTGGAAAAATACCAGCAGGTGGTGGATGAGAAGAACAAAGAGTTCGGTCATACCGATCAGATCAAGCGATTCCGGTTGATGCCTGAGGAGTGGACTGTTCCCGGAGGGCAGCTCACCCCAACCATGAAATTGAAACGGAAAGTGATCATTGAAAAATACAGGGATTTGATTGAGGGAATGTATAAGGATTAGTGAATTACCATTGAACATCCAATTCACAAAAATCCAATAACTTTAGGAAAGCAATTATTTATTATGGAGCCGGTTGTAAAACAAAATGCAACAAAAGAAGATTATCTGAACCTTCCTGAAGGGGCTCCTTATCAACTTATAAACGGAGCTTTAGTTATGTCGCCCGCACCCAAAGCCAATCACCAGCGTGTACTCCTGTATATAGCAACTCAGATTGCAAATTTTCTTGCGAAGAATGACATTGGGACAATCATGATTGCTCCTATGGATGTTCATTTCGACGAAGAGAATATTTATCAGCCGGATATTTTTTTTATTGCAAAAGACAATAAAAACTGCAAAGTTGAGGATTGGGTATATGGGACACCGGATATCATTTTTGAAGTGCTTTCTGAGTTCAACAGCTATTTTGATACTAAGAAGAAATTCCGCGTGTATGAGCAATATGGGGTCAAAGAATATTTTATCATAGATCCCAACGATAATGAAGTAGTCCTCTACAAGAACCTAAATAATAAATTGAGAGAAATTTATACAGGTACGGGAATTATACGTTCAGAAATTTTATCCACTGAAATACGGTTTTGAACCTGTTAAATCTCTCACTATCGCTGTTGCGTAGTTGTAAATGCTGATTGAGCGTTAAATTAACTACATGTCCACCAGAAGTTTGGGTATCCTTATTTTGCTATTATTACTTGGCATAAACACCATTACATTCAGCCAGGTAATAAACAATACCGCTTCTTTCAGCAACATCAACAGCGATAACTATTTCCGCATCTACTATGATAACGATTACTTCACCGCTACAGATCAATATTATACACAAGGCATCAACATTGAATTTGTTCACCCGGCTTTAAAGAAGTTTCCTGTTTCTAAAATACTACTCAGAAAACGCAACAGTTCCGTAAAATATGGGCTTGCTATAGAGCACAATGCTTACACTCCTACCAGCATCGGTCACAATGATATCCTGTACGGTGATCGTCCCTTCGCCGGTTGCCTGATGATAAAGACATTTGCCATCTCGATCGATTCTGTAAAGCAACAGCGGTTGTCATCAGCCTTTAGTGCAGGCGTTATTGGTCCGTATGCTTTTGCTGAAAATATGCAGCGGTCCATCCACCGCTGGATCGGTGATGTGCAACCGATGGGATGGCAAAACCAGATTCAAAATGACGTGATCCTGAATTATGAATTGGGTTATGAGAAAAAACTATTCGGTTACCGGAATACCTTCCTGTTGAGTTTAAATGGTGCTGTGCGACTGGGAACGTTGAGTGATAAAGGAAGCGCTGGATTTACATTCCTTTTCGGATCGTTCAGTTCACCATTCAGCGATAAGAGCTTACCAGAAAGATCCTGGTTTGCAAAAAATTTCGACCTCTACATTTATGGGCAACCACAAATAGTAGTTATTGGATATGATGCTACTTTACAGGGTGGTTTATTTAATTCAAACAGTCCATACACTATTCCTTCAAGTGACATTAATCGAGTTACTATTCAAAATAATTTCGGAATTGTGATCGGGATCAAAAAAATTTACCTGGAGTATTATCAGTCTATTCTTTCTAAAGAATTCAGTACAGGAACATTTCACCGCTGGGGAGGTGTGAGGGTTGGCGTTTCCTTTTAAATAAAGAGGCTACAGAGATCAACCGTAGGCTGAACTGGGATGAACTCCCACAGTGTTCCTTTTAGCAATGATGGAAATATGGTTTATCATGACCAATACTTACGCCTGTTAGCACAACATCCCCAGGGTGTACGACAAATGCTAGAACGTCATTAAACAATCTATAGGCTTGTGTATTGATAGATAGTTGGCGACAACTGAACGTCACCCCAGGGCCCCTCAAGGGGCGCCTCGCACCTTAACCTTTCTGTCGCCGCATTCGAGATTGATTGTTTAAATCGAACAACATGATAAGCTAATACTTTGCCACGAAGCAATAGAAAGGAACAGGAGAAAGGTGCCCCTTGAGGGGCTCCGGGGTAATTTTTCTTAGCTTTATCATACTAAAGTGTCGTACACCCCATCCCCAATGAAATTTCATCATCCGGATAATTAAACTATCTTTGCACCCATTATAGAGATGGACTTCGTCCTGACGATCAAAAGATTTTACTATCTACTCGCAGATTACTTTCTCCTTCTCCTTCATTTCGCAGCAAAGCATAATTGCTCATGAGCAAGGATGAATGGCTTTGCGCATTCACGATAAAAAGATTAACACATTAAACATGTCATTTGACAAATTGAATCTTTCAGCGCCCATTTTGGAAGCACTGAAATCTAAAGGGTATGTACAACCCACCAGCGTACAGGAAAAAGCAATCCCGGTTATTTTAGAAGGCCGTGATATTTTCGGAAGCGCTCAAACAGGATCTGGAAAAACTGCGGCATTTGCACTTCCGTTGTTACAACTAATGAGCAGCAAGCCATCTACGCACCGCAGCGTACGTACTCTCGTGTTGGCACCAACGCGCGAACTTGCATTACAGATCGGAGAAAGTTTCCGTGACTACGGCAAACATCTTGGATTGAAACATGTCGTGATTTTCGGCGGCGTATCCCAGCATGCGCAAACCACCCAACTGCGCAACGGGGTTTCCACTATCGTAGCGACACCAGGTCGTTTATTGGACCTGATGAACCAGGGCTTTGTAAAACTGAATGATATAGAATTCCTGGTATTGGATGAAGCAGACAAAATGTTCGACATGGGTTTCATTAAAGACATTCAAAAGATTGTCGCAAAAGTTCCCTCGAATCGCCAGACTTTATTTTTCTCTGCAACGCTGCCACCTGAAATCAAACAACTCGCTTCTTCATTGCTTCGTAATCCGGCAACGGTGGAAGTGAAACCAGCAGTTGGTTCTGAAATACTGGTTGAGCAAAAGTTGTATTACGTTGACAAGATCAACAAGACTGCGTTGCTATGCGATTTGCTGAAGGAAGAAAAAATTCACCAGGCACTTGTTTTCACCCGTACTAAACATGGTGCAGATAAATTGGTGAAGGCATTGAGTTTGAAAGGAATTCGTGCTCAGGCCATTCATGGTAATAAATCACAGAATGCACGTCAGCGTGCACTGGATGATTTTAAGACCAAACGCATTACCATTCTTGTTGCTACTGATGTTGCATCGAGAGGAATTGATGTAAAAGAATTGCCTTACGTCTTTAACTACGATCTTCCTGACCAGGCTGATTCCTACACACACCGCATAGGCCGCACAGGCCGTGCCGGAGCAAGCGGATTTGCCTTTTCATTCTGCAGTGCAGATGAAAGAATATTATTGAAGGACGTTCAAAAAGCAACCGGCAAACAAATTCCGGTAGCGGAACATGCCTATATGATGAACGTGAGTCATGCTCCGAATCAAAGAGAAGTGGCCACATCGCATTCGCGTCCTTCAGGCAATAACAACAGCTTTACCAAAAGAAGAAGGTTTTCCAGGTAGGAACCACCTTTCGTGCATCAGCTATTAATGTCATCCTGTACCGTCTGAGACGGTGCAGGATGACTTGCTTTTATCCATACACCTTCTTCAACCCTTCCACTACTTCTGCTACTGCAGGACAGATCATAGAATTGTGATACGTAATTCCCATTTTCTGAACGATCTTCCGTTGTTGCGTATGCGGATAATCTCGGCAGGCGGAAGGACGGTCTTCATATACCGTGCAATAATTATCAGCTCCAATAAAAGGACAAGGCATCTTTTTAAAGATGTAATCATTGTCCTCATCAATTCTTAAATATTCGATGGTAAAATCAGCCTGGCGCATGTTGAAGTGTTTGGCTAACCGTTCAATGTCTTTACCCAGCAATAAAGGACCAGTGGTATGACAACAATTAGCACACTGCAGGCAATCAATATGTTCAAATGCCTGGTCATGCAGTTGATTGGTAACAATGTCAAGATTCGAAGGCTTTAATTTCTTCAGACGCTCGAGGAATTTTTTATTCTCCTTCCGCTTACTCTTTGCGTTTTCAATGTGACTGACGTAATCAGCATTCATTACAATGTATAGTTTGAATTGATTTCAAAGATAACAGTTAGTAAAACAGCAACCAGATAACAACGATTTAACAGGTTACACGAAGCGAATCAGCTTTGATCTTTAAAGCGCTGCTGACTATTGAGTAATTTGAGATGTACCTTATTTCCTTCTTTTAAAAATATACACTTGCCTGTCTGATGTTCCATTGAAATTACTCATCTGTTCATTCCAGTAAAAATTTCCCGGTCCGTAATCGGCAGGAATTTCCATCACTCCAACAGGCTCATAATACACAGCTGAATAGCTGCTCACCCAATCGAAAATTTTTTGTGGTGAACGGTCCCTCACCACCCACGACTGAGGTATCCTGCAAAATACCAGCACTTCTGGTTTTGCTGCTTCTATTTCACCAATCATTTCATCCTGCATACTTACGTTATACAACTGATCCTCCATCAGGCTGTAGGTATAGATGTATCCTGTAGCAGAAAGACGGTCAGCATAAAAATAAATCTGCGGTTCTGATCCTACTATTGCCACCCTGTCATTTTCATTGGTATTACTTTTTATATAGCGCGCAATGGTAATTGATTCCGGAAACGGATTAGCTCCGTAAAGACTACGGGAAACAGTGAACATATTTTTTTCAAACAGGTAAGGAAATAATTGTACGATACCTGCCAGGCAGGCAATTATATAAATTCCAGGAGCAATCCTTTTGGCTGAGGCCGATTTAAATTTTTCTGAAAGCAACCTTCCACCCGCTGCTATAGCTATTCCGGCTAAAATGGAAAATGAAGGAATGAACAGTACAAAATAGTGTTGGCGGAAATACAATCCCGGAAAAACTGACAACACCGAAATCAGCAGAAATGCTGTAAGAAATAATTTGATCCTGGTTGCATACGCATCTATCCAGAGCAGTATTAATCCCAATGGTGCAAGCAACCAGAGGAAAATAAAATCATGCTGCAATCCATCAAGGTTTGTTTTGAGGTTGGTAAATCCCCTTGATAAACTTTCAGCGCTTGCGTATTTACTACCATAGGTTACTGTCCAGAACCAAAAACGGTCAAAAGTTCCTGCCAGAAGCATCCATAAAAAAAGACCGGCAACAGGCAAGATTATTCCGGTTGCGAACACTGTTCCCGAAGCCATCCACTTTTTCCAACTGATCTTTTGAATGATGAGCTGATCATACAAAAAAACAAAACCTCCAAAAGCTGCAAAGAAGACACCTGATTGTTTCATCAATATACTCAACCCCAGCAGGAAACCCGCAGGAAGTAGTTTCCATTGTTTTTTTCCTTCCAGGGACAGCAGCAATTGGTAAAATCCTGCAACGACAAACAACATCACAAAATGAGTAGCATGTGCAGCACTCCCCATTACCGCAGGGCTTACAGCGATCAATGCAAACGTGGTAGCAGCAACAATAGCAACCTGTTTTCCCAGGAATCTTTTGACAGCTGTAAAAAGCAACACTATTGTTCCGGCATTCATGATCAGGAATCCTGTATGAATCCCTTGTTGCGTTTCGCCAAAGACCAACATGAATAAGGCATACATCATGGAGGTGCCCGGAAACTTCATGTTGTATGCGTTTTCAAACGGTGCATATCCCTTCAGGAGCAATTGTCCGATAAAGGCGTATTCACCTTCATCCCGCTCCAGTGAGAGACTGAGTAAGCGGAACCTCACGGCAGCAACAAACAGCAGTACAATAGCAAGCAGACACCAATACATAGTGCTACTGGAAAATACCCGAGTTTCGGATTTAACCTGCTCCTCTTTTTGAATGATAAAAGGTTGTCGTTTACCCTTTGACATTGAATGATTAAATGATGGCGGCGAAGTTAGCACAGATACCTTTTAAAAGAAGGGTCAGACTGTCCCTTTAACCTGGTCATTCCTTTAGTTGCACTTCATTGGCAGTGGAAGCGATTTTGTGGGTGATACGCCAATTCTAATGAAGGCTAACGATGGTTGACCCTCGTATCCGGAGGTTGCTTGCAACAACCCTGATGGCGATATGCAGGTGAATTTTATGGATTAAACTGATGATGCCAGCATGGCCATGTTTACACAGGCACAAAAATCGAGAGTGGCTGCAACCATTTCGGGCAGCAGAAGCAGCCTCGGTACGTCCATTGGGTGCAGCAGCAATTCGGTTGGTATTCCGAAATTGAAAACATTATCGCACTCAGCATATTTCCCAATCCAAATGATATTACATTCAGGTTAACTCTCGGACAATCGACTGGCAATGAACTCCAGGTTGAAGTGTATGATTTCATTGGAAAAAGAAACGTTAATGTAAACGCAAACAAGGATTCCGGCACATCGTATGACCTTGTTTTAAAAAATGCAGCACCTGGTGTTTATTTTGTGCGGGTATTGGATGGAGCCCGGAGCAGTAATACCCGATTTATTATTCAATAAAATAATGGTGAAAAAAGAAAGAAAGAAAAACCCTGCTGAAGCGGGGCTTTTGCTGGGTAAACGGTTTCCTTCAAATTCAGTTTGACAAAAGCAGGAGCTATAATTTCCCTTCAAAAATCTTATCCATCAGTTTATTCAGTTGCTTTACTTCCTTCTCGGAAAGATTATATAACACACTTTCTATCTCATTGTCACGCCTCTTGATCTTATCCAGTAACTCCACTCCCTTTTTGGTAATGGTGATGTCCACATGCCGGCGATCCTTCTTATTCAGTTTCCGTTCTACGAGACCCAGTTTCCGCAGCCGTTCCACAATGCGTGACACATCGCTGTTCTTATCGATCATTTTTTCCTTCAACAGGTTCAGGTTTGCGGGTTCAGGATGCTGTATCTTCAATATCCGCAGGGCATAGAACTGCTGCCAGGTGATCCCAAAATGGCCAAGGTGCTGGTGGTAATAATATTCCATCCAGCGGCAGGTAAAAAAAATGCTGGCTATTGCCTTCTGGTATTCATTTTTATAGGTTGTGTTTCCTAATGCTTTTTCAATATTCGCCATGTGAGCAGTTGCTTGGAGACAAATATATGTGATCACATTAAATGTTTAAACAAATAATTTTATTTTTGTTTCGGAATTGGCCAACTAAGTAATAACTTCGCCGCGCCGAAAGGTGAACTGTCAACTATGGAAAAAGACCATAGATAATTACAGAAAAGTATCACTATTTCAAAAAAAGAATTTACCACGTGAATGCAAGGAAAATCAGGAAAGTAGCGATATTAGGATCCGGTGTAATGGGCAGCCGTATTGCCTGTCATTTTGCGAATATCGGGGTGCAGGTATTGTTACTCGATATTGCTCCAAAAGAACTAACTGCTGAAGAAGCGGCAAAGGGTTTATCTCCTGAACATCCTGCGGTGAAAAACCGGATTGTAAACCTGGCCCTTCAATCGACTTTGAAATCCAGGCCCTCTGCTGTCTATTCGACCAATGTATCACGGCTGATCACTACCGGCAACTTCACTGACAATATGAAAGACATTGCGGGTTGCGACTGGGTGATGGAAGTAGTAGTAGAAAACCTTGACATCAAAAAATCCATCTACGACCAGGTAGAAAAATTCAGATCCGCGGGCGCATTGGTTTCATCCAACACTTCCAGTATTCCCATTCACCTGATGGCAGAAGGCCGCAGTGAAGATTTTCAGAAAAACTTTTGCGGCACCCACTTTTTTAATCCTCCCCGTTACCTGAGACTGCTTGAAATTATTCCCACACCTGAAACCGACCCTGAAGTAATTGATTTTCTGTTGCAGTATGGTGATTTATTCCTGGGAAAAGCAACCGTGTTGTGTAAAGACACTCCTGCATTCATCGCAAACCGGATTGGTGTATACGCCATCATGCACATTTTTCACCTGATGGAGCAACTTGATATGACGGTGCAGGAAATTGATTCACTTACCGGTCCCGCAATTGGTCGCCCGAAATCAGCCACGTTCAGAACAAGTGATGTGGTTGGCCTGGATACACTGGTGAAAGTTGCACAATTTGTTCACAATGCCTGTCCTGAAGATGAAGCACGCGAATTATTTCGTATACCAACGTGGCTCGACCAAATGGTAAAAAACAATTGGCTTGGGGATAAAACAGCCCAGGGGTTCTTCAAGAAAGAAAAGCGCGATGGCAAAACCGTTTATCCATCGCTGAATATTAAAACATTGGAGTATGAACTATCTCCAAAAACGAAGTTTGACACTATTGATCAGTTAAAACAGACCGATGACCTGAAGCAGAAAATGAAGATTGCAGTAAGCGGAAAAGACAAAGCGGGTGATTTTTACCGTAACTTTTTCTATGGCATGCTGCAGTATGTTTCCAACAGGGTTCCTGAAATTGCTGATGATATTTTCAGGGTGGATGATGCTTTGAATGCAGGTTTTGGATGGGAACTCGGTCCGTTTGCCACCTGGGATGCTATGGGCCTTGAGGCAACAGTAAAGGCTATGGAAGCGAATGGCAATAAACCAGCTGCATGGGTTTATGAAATGATTGCGAATGGCAATACTTCTTTTTACAAAGTAGAAAATGGAAAGAAGAAGTACTACGATCTTAAAACTGCTTCGTATAAAACGATTCCCGGAACAGATGCCTTCATCATTCTCGAAAATTATTCTAACAACATCGTTTGGAAAAATAGTGGTACAAACCTGGTTGATATAGGAGATGGAGTATTGAACCTGGAATTCAGAACCAAGATGAATACCATTGGCGGCGAGGTGCTGGATGCCATTCCAAAATCGGTTGAAATAGCTGAAAAGAATTTTGCAGGGCTGGTTATTGGCAACCAGGGTGAAAACTTTTCTGCAGGTGCCAATCTCGCTATGATGCTGATGCTGGCAATTGAGCAGGAATATGACGAACTGAACATGGCGTGCAAAATGTTCCAGAATACTTCCATGAGGATTCGTTATTCTTCTATTCCGGTAGTGGTTGCACCTCATCATCTTACATTAGGTGGTGGTTGCGAGTTTTGTTTGCATGCTGACAGCGTGCAGGCTGCCGCAGAAACCTACATTGGATTGGTGGAATTCGGAGTGGGAATTATTCCCGCAGGCGCAGGAACGAAAGAAATGGCTTTGCGTGCAAGTGATGCTTACCAGGAAGGCGAGATTGAATTTCCTGAATTGCAGAAGCGCTTCCTGAACATTGCAACAGCCAAAGTAGCTACCAGTGCTGCCGAAGCCTTTGACATGGATATTTTCAGAAAAGGAATTGACGACATCAGCATCAATGAGAAAAGGTTGATTGGAGATGCCAAACAAAAAGTGCTGGCGTTGGTTCGCGAAGGATACACCATGCCGGCGCCGCGCAATGATATTTATGTATTGGGAAGAAGTGCGCTGAGTGCTTTCTATGCAGGCATTGTAGCTATGCAATTTGGAAATTATGCTTCTGAGCATGATCGCCTGATTGCAGAAAAGCTCGCATTTGTAATGAGTGGGGGTGATCTGACAGCACCAGCATATGTAAGCGAACAATACCTGCTTGACCTGGAGCGTGAAGCTTTTTTATCATTGGCAACTACAAAAAAATCAATGGAAAGAATGCAGGCGGTTTTGAATACGGGGAAGCCGTTGAGAAACTAAGTGGGAGAATGCAGGACGTCAGACTTAAGACGAAAGACTTAAGACGTTGGAAATTGAATATATTTTATGAGCCTATAAAACTCAGGAAGAAATGGAACATAATTTTAAGAAGCTTAAAATCTGGAATGCCGCTATGGATATTGTTGATGAAGTGTTTGCACTTACTTCAAAGTTTCCAAAGGAGGAAATATTTTGCCTTCAGTCACAATCACGAAGGGCTGCCATTGCAATGCCTTCAAATGTTGCAGAAGGTTCCGGAAGAAGAACAAAAAAGGATTTTAGTAATTTCATAGACATTGCACTTGGTTCAAGTAATGAATTGGTTACACAATTGATAATTGCTGAAAGAAGAAAATACATCTTAAATGCAGAATGTGAATCATTAGCTTCAAAGATCCAGCAATGGCAAAACATGACTGTTTCTTTTCAAAATAACAATTTAAAAGTTTGAAATTAATTTAACGATTCATCGTCTTATGTCTACCGTCTTACGTCAATACTCAAATTAAAAAAGCATGAACGAAGCATACATCATCTCCGGCCTCCGCACCGCTGTAGGCAAATCAAAGAAAGGTGGTTTCAGATTTATGAGGCCGGATGACCTGGCGGTGCAGGTGATTAAAAAATTGCTTGCCGACGTCCCTCAGCTCGATCCCAAAAGAGTGGATGATCTTATTGTGGGCAATGCCGTGCCTGAAGCCGAACAAGGTTTGCAGATTGCACGGTGGATTGCCATTCAGGCACTGCCTGTGAGTGTTCCCGCTGTTACTATCAACAGGTATTGTGCGAGTGGCCTTGAAGCCATTGCGATGGCAACTGCAAAAATCCGCAGCGGTATGGCTGAGTGTATTATTGCCGGTGGTGCAGAGTCGATGTCACTTGTTCCAACGATGGGCTGGAAAACAGTTCCCAACTACAATGTTGCAAAAGACCATGCAGAATATTTCCTGGGCATGGGACTTACCGCAGAAGAGGTTGCACGGGAATACAACATCACGCGTGAAGACGCTGATCTGTTCTCTTGGCAATCACACCAGAAAGCAATTGCCGCTATTCAGGATGGCAAGTTCAAAAATGAAATTGTTCCGATAAATGTGGAAGAGGTAACTGTAGAAAACGGGAAACGGAAAACGAAAAACTGGGTGGTGGATACCGACGAAGGCCCCCGTGCAGACACCACACTGGAGGCATTGGCTAAACTTAAGCCTGCCTTTAAAATAGGCGGACAGGTTACAGCAGGCAACTCATCACAGACATCTGATGGTGCTTCCTTTGTAATTGTAATGAGCGAAAAAATGATGGTTGAACTGGGATTGAAGCCCATTGCACGTTTGGTAAGTTGCGCATCGGCTGGTGTAAATCCGCGTATCATGGGAATTGGACCGGTGGAAGCCATTCCAAAAGCATTAAACCAGGCAAGCATGAAACTTTCGGATATTGACGTGATTGAGTTGAATGAAGCGTTTGCAACGCAATCGCTGGCAGTAGTGCGCACGCTCAGTATCGATCCTTCAAAAGTAAATCCTAATGGCGGGGCTATTGCCCTGGGGCATCCTTTAGGTTGCAGCGGAACAAAACTCACCGTGCAACTAGTAAATGAATTGAAACGTACCAATAAGAAATATGGAATTGTTTCAGCGTGTGTAGGTGGTGGACAGGGAATAGCCGGAGTGATTGAAGCAATCGCTTAGCACAACACATAAGTTTTTTTTAAAAAAAATCTTCGACGAAAAAATCTTTAAACCAAAATAAATTTAAAAAATGACAACAACTATTGAAGCAGACAAAATGCAGAAACAAAGATTCCCGATAGGTATGTTTGAGTTCGGTAAAACATATACCGATGAAAACGTTCAACAGCTGATCAGGAAAATTGAAGAGTTTCCTGGTAAGCTTAAAAGGATTATCACCGGCCTTACAAAAGAGCAGCTTGATAGCACCTATCGCGAGAATGGATGGACAATCAGGCAGGTGATCCACCATCTCGCAGACAGCCATATCAATGCGTACATGCGTTTCCGCCTTGCGTTGACTGAAGATACACCAACGATAAAACCTTACGACCAGGAGTTGTGGGCCAACCTGGAGGATGCAAAAAATGCAGCTCCTGAATTGTCTTTTGATTTGCTGAGCAACCTGCACAAGCGCTGGGCGATTTTATTAAAGTCGATGACACCACAGGATTTTGAACGGCTCTTCTACCATCCTGAACACCAGATGAGTTTTGCACTGAAAGAAATCCTGGGAATGTATGCATGGCATGGCGAACACCATTACACACACATCCTGAAAGCAAAAGAAAAGTTCAGTGCTACAAAACCCAAAGCAAAAAAGGCGACCGTTAAAAGCACGGCTCCGAAAACAGCAAACAAACCTGCTGTAAAAAAAGAGGTGAAAAAATAGTCTTAGTTATAAGCAGCATAATGATGAACGCAGCGAAAACTTTGTTTATGCATTCAACAGGTTTTCGTTGTGTTCATTTTACCATTTCCGGTATAAAAAACCTTTCCTGAGTTCTACTCAGTCTTCATTCATCAGTCTAAAAACTTTTGTTATGTCCACAGCATCTATCACCAGAAATGTCACGAAAGGCGGAGAATTCCTGATCAAAGAAACTTCAGCCTCCGACATATTTGTACCGGAAGAGATCAATGAAGAACAAAAAATGATTGTGCAGATGGCGCGTGATTTTGTGGATCAGGAAATATTTCCCAATGATGCGCGCATTGAAAAGCTGGAACCAGGACTTGCGGTGGAACTGATGAAAAAAGCCGGTGACCTTGGCCTGCTTGGAGCATCTGTTCCCGAAGAGTATGGAGGTTTTGGGAAAGACTTTGTCACATCTGCTTTTCTGACTGTTGCAACAGGTGATGCAGGTTCTCTGGCTGTTAGTATGTCAGCTCATACGGGGATAGGTACACTACCCATTCTTTATTTTGGCACTGAAGAACAGAAGAAAAAGTATTTACCCAGACTCGCTTCAGGTGAATTGAAAGCAGCTTATTGCTTAACTGAACCTGGTTCAGGGTCTGATGCACTGGCTGCTAAGACATCAGCAGTACTCAGTGAGGATAAAAAATCATGGATCATCAATGGCCAGAAGATGTGGATCACCAACGGTGGTTTTGCTGACCTGTTTATTGTTTTTGCAAAAATAAATGGCGAGCAGTTTACGGGTTTTATTGTGGAGGCAGCTACAGAAGGTCTTACACGCGGAGAAGAAGAACACAAGATGGGAATTAAAGGATCTTCTACCCGGCAAATATTTTTTCAGGATGTAAAAATTCCGGTTGAAAACTTATTGGGTGAAGCAGGGAAAGGCCACCTTATTGCATTCAACATTCTCAACATTGGGAGGTTGAAATTAGCTGCAGCCACGGTAGGTGGTGGAAAGCGTTTATCTGATATCACTGTTCAGTATGCGACACAACGTGAACAATTCAAAAAACCCATCGCCACATTTGGTGCTATAAAATATAAACTGGCTGAACAGGCCATCAGGTTGTTTGTAACTGAGTCTGCGATGTTTCGCACTGCTAATGATATTGAAAACCTGAAAGTGGCATTGCTGGAAGAAGGAAAAAAATACCATGAGGCCCTGATGGGTGCTGCAGAAGAATATGCGATTGAATGCGCGCTGCTGAAAGTGATCGGTTCGGAAATGATTGATTACGTGGTGGATGAAGCTGTACAGGTACATGGTGGAATTGGGTTTTCTGAAGAATACCTTCCCGCACGTGCTTACCGTGATGCGCGTATCAACAGGATCTTCGAAGGCACCAATGAAATAAACAGGTTGCTGTCAGTAGATATGTTGCTGAAGCGTGCATTAAAAGGACGGCTTGATCTGATGTCGCCTGCCATGTCGATCCAAAAGGAATTGATGTCGGTGCCTGACTTTTCAGGGGGAGACGAAGGTGAATATGCCACTGAGAAAAAAACAGTAAAGAATATGAAAAAGGCGACCCTGATGACAGCAGGAGCGGCCGTGCAAAAACTGATGATGGGGCTGGAAAGCGAGCAGGAGATCCTCATGAATGCTTCTGATATGCTTTCAGAAATTTATACCAGCGAATCCGTTTTACTTCGCGTGGAAAAGTTGAAAGAAATGGGACATGATGTAACGCTGCTCAGCGATATCCTGCATGTGTATTTACACGATTCAGTAAATCGTTTGGAAACGGCAGGCAGAAATGCACTCGAATCGTTTGCTGATGCTGATGAATTGAAAATGATGCTGATCGGATTAAAGCGTTTCACCAAACAGGAACCTTTCAATTGCAAAGATGCGAGGAGAAGGATTGCTGATAGGTTGATTGAAGAAAATAAATATTGCTTCTGATGATAATCACTGCATGGTAAAGATTGCTACAGGTAATCTTTAAGGAATCCCAACCGTGAAAAAGTTTGGAGTTTTATTTTTTTGATAGTTTTCTATTGGAAAACTATTAGTTTTGCAAGATGTTCAATATTATTGCCCGCAAAACATTGCAGGAGTATTGTAAACAGTATCCCCAAGCGGCCAATGCGTTGAAAGAATAGTATCATGAATTGCTTCAATCTGAATTCACAAACATTAATGAACTGAAGCAGGTTTATGGAAATGCAAGTGTAGTGAGAGATGACAGGATAGTTTTTAATATCATTGGAATAATTACCGCCTTGTCGTGAGAATAGTTTTTGAATACAAAACCGTCCAGATCAAATGGTTTGAAACCCATAAGGAATACGATAAGATTGATGTAACCAAAGTTCAATACAGAAGGAAATGAAACTGAGACCGATTAGAACCAAAAAAGAATATGAAACCATGTTGCAATGGATAGATGTGCAGTTTGACCGTAAGTTAAAACCGCATACACCTGAAGGTGAGCAACTGCAAATCGCATTATTGATAGTAAAGAAATTCGAAGATGAACATTACGCTGTTCCTTTGCCGGATCCCATTGAAGCAATTAAACTGAAAATGGAGGAGAAAGGATTAAGGAACAAAGATCTCGTTGGGAAACTCGGAAGTAAAGGATATGTCTCCGCGATTCTGAACCGTAAAAAACCAATGACACTCGAAATTGCCCGACTCTTTCATCGCGAATTGGGTGTACCAGCTGAAGTGCTACTTTCCTGAGTACTCGGATAATAAGTGTTCACTACGTTGCTTTATTATTGCCTCATGTGAACTTCATATATATTCCCTTGATAAATTAACTTTATTGAAAATTTTCGGTTGGTTAATTCAGTAACTTGCCAATACTCATCTCATAAATCAACTTGTTCACAAAAAGTGGAATCTATCATGCCCGGCTAAAATGATCCGTATTGAGGCGATGATTTTGCACAGCAGAAAAAAGTATCCGGCATTTCAAGAACAAAAGAAAATTCAACGGTTAAAAGAGAGAAATTATTCGTATTTTTTGCAGAGAAAGTTCCCGAACTTTGATTGTATTGATAATAGTAAGGGTCGTATCTAATTTCATATTTCACAATTCCCAATAGCAGGGTTCATCCTTTTATTCGACACCATTAAAAACTACCGATTCGATATTCCAGGTTCCAGACAGCAATTTTTCATTGTCCTTTTTGCAGGAGGAAAAATGACACTACAAAGTAACAAAGCGCGAGAAAAATCGAAAGACGGAATAGTATTCACTTAGAGGCTGTTAGGAAATGATAAAATTGAGCATGTATGTCCCTTAAAGCCCCATCCTAAATCCTTCCCCTAAGCGGAAGGACTTGCTCCCCACTCTCATCTATGATCATTATCATGTTTGAAAATGTCTTCTTAAAATTTAATTTAGATGAAATCCTAACAGGCTCTTAACGAAAGTAAGAGAAAACAACCAACGCATAGTTGTGGTCTTTCATCATTTGCCCCTTCCCTTATTGACACAATGGTTGAAACCTGTTGAATCCTAAATTTTCACCCCAAAAGAAATAATGAATGATCGTCCATCCGATGGCCATATTCCCGGATCAGGATAAAACGTCGGGCGCTTGGTGAAGTAAGCTCGGTCAGCAAGGTTGGTAACACTTAATTTCACATTAAAATTTTTATAGTACCAGGCCGCATTTGCATCCCAGATGTGATACTGCGGAACGACACCCAATGTGCCGCTTGCATTCGGTTGTTCTGTATTCAAAGGATCTGTATATACTTCACTCACATAATTATACATGAGAGAAGCAGAAAAACCCTTAAATCGGTAAGAAAGACCTGAACGGATATTCCAGTCAGGAACGGTTTCTACCTTATTACCGGTAATATCTGTGTTCACGCCGCTCACTATCACATTGCCTTTAGTGTAACGCGCATGCATGTATGCTGAAGAAGTGTACACTGAAAATCCCTGCACCCAATTAGAAAAGTTGCCCAATTCAAACGGAGCAATCTCAGCAAATACTTCCAATCCATAGTTCATAGAGTTGCCGACATTGGTTTTAAAAAATACGGTTGCACCTGTATCATTCTCTTCCACCAGAGTTCCTATGCGATCGTTGTACTGCACAGTAAATGCGCTGATGTCATAATGCAGCCATTCTGCTATTTTTCCTCGTACACCAAAGTCAGCATTGTAACCGGTAGCATCTTTTAATTCAGGATCAATCTTATCGAAGCTGGTTGCCGGAACAATGTCTTTTAAAATCATCGGGCGATAGGCCTGCGACCAGCCACCATACACATTGTTGTTCTCATTTATTTTGTATTCCCCCCGTATTCCAAGTAGTAGATAATTGTGATCGATTGTTTGTGGCAGGTCGCTGTCATCGATGTAAACGATTTTGCCTTTAAGGTCAGACTGCCCCATTTCAAGACGGACACCAGGTGTGACTGAAAGATTTTTCGTGAGCTGAAAAAGATTTTCGACAAACAATCCGTTGGTCATTGAAATATAATTGATGTCGCGCCTGAAAGCAGGATTAGAAACTACTGTAAGGTCGTAGTCAAAACCCGTAGTTCCGGTGCCCTGCTGCAGCCTGTGAAGGTTGTTATGAATTAACCTGTAACCTGCAGTGAATTTATTTTCATGTTGCAGGAAATTGTATTTATGGATGAACCGTACCTCTGCATTGAAACTGTTAAAATGATCGATATCCACCTGGCGTGGATTATAGCTTCCAATTTTGGTGTTGAAAGTATCCGGTGTAGTAGCAAGTCCCAGCCATTGCACACTGTTGCGATCTCCCAACACGGCAGAGGTAATAAAATTAATTGTTGAACGATCCCTGATGTTCCATGTCAGGTTTAAACCAGGTACATAAATATCAGGATTGTAGTAATTACGGCTGCGAACAGATTGTTGCGGGTTTTCATAAAACATAGAATCGTTCAAAGCACCCGGAAGTTTATTTACATAATTCATGTGACTCACTTCTGCCTTCAGCCATAAGTTGGTGAGCAGGGGATATTTCAAATCAACATGCCATGAATCATAATGGTAATCGGAATTATCGCGGTAGCCTTCAGAAGAGCGGTGATTGTAAAATCCATAATACTCCAGTTTACCGGTCTTCCCTCCTGCTTCATTAAAAGTATTGATGAAATTAAAAGACCCACGTGATACCTGCGCATGAAATGAAAATGGTTTGGTAGTATCAGGTTCATGCAACACATAATTCAGCATGCCTCCAAACTGTGCACCATACTGCAGTGCTGCAGACCCTCTGATCAATTCAACACGTTCCATTGCTTCCATGGGTGCGTTGTAATGATTGGCAGGATATCCATAGAGGTCGGAGTTGATCATGATATCATTCTGACGGATATTGAATTCCCAACTGCGGTGTGGATCAAGCCCGCGGGTGGAAACATTCACCGCATTTCCGGAACCATCATATTCATACACAAAAACTCCTGGCACTTTAGCAAATACCGAACGCGCATAATTTTGCGCAACATTTATATCAGAGTTTTTCAGTTCTATCACTTCATTCTTTACACCAGCTATCAGGTAAGTGCCTTCCACATCATCGAGCCGCTGGATGGTACTCTTCTCCCTCTCCTCCTGAACGATAACAGTTGCCAGTACCGTTGCGCCCGCAGCTACCTCAAATGTTACATTAACAGTGGCATTGGCAACCACTACTACCTCCCTGGTTTGTGGTTCATAGCCCAGCGATGACGCTTTAAGCGAGTGCTTTCCTGCAGGAACATTCTTAATCGTGAAATTGCCATTTTCATCAGTAACGGCCCCTTTATTGGTTTCTAAAACCAACACAGTTGCTTTGGCAAGCGGCTTCTCATCTTCCGAGTACACTTTGCCTTTAATAATGCCTGCTGTCGTTTGCGAGAAAAGGTCTCTGGAAGTGCCTGTCAAAATCAAAAAGAGAAAAACAAAAGCGTAATTTTTTCTTCTCATATGCTTTAATTTTTAAATGATCAGAATTAGTGTTAACAGGCCACTAAACTACTTTTTTGGATGCTCAAAGAACAAATAGTTAACAGGTAATTAACAGGTATTCAAATAAAGCAAACTGATAATTTTTATCTTTATACAAATTCTATCTATCAATATGAACCTTCAACAACTTGAATACATCACACAGGTAAATATGTATCGCCATTTTGCAAAGCTGCACACAAGAGTGAGGTTACGCAGCCTACACTAAGCATGATGATCCAGAAGCTTGAAGAAGAATTGTGTATAAAAATATTTGACCGGAACACCAAACCGGTTACACCCACGCGGGAAGGGAAGGAAATTATTTTGAGGCCCAAACAAATTCTTACCGACGTTGCAAGAATAAAGGAGTTCGCGACTGAACTGAGAGAAGAAATATTGGGAGCACTGCACCTGGGATTATTCCGACTCTTGCTCCTTATCTGTTGCCGCTGTTTCTTAAGTCCTTTACCAAAAATTGCCCGCACCTTAGGATCAACATTAAGGAAATAATTACAAATGAGACTATCATTAATCTGAAAACAGGAGTGCTGAATATAGGTTTACTGGCCACACCCCTGAACGAGCCGCTGCTTTCAGAATATCCTTTGTTTTATGAAGAGTTTTTCGCCTATGCTTCTCATGCAGAAAAACTTCCCAACAAAAAATACATTTTACCAAACGACATTAACCTGGATCATTTATGGTTGCTGGAAGAAGAACATTGTCTTCAGAACCATGGCTTTAATTTGTGCGAACTACTGAAACAGGAACAGGAAGCTGAAGATTGCACTATGAAGCGGGAAGTATCGAAACGCTTATCAATCTTGTCGACAGCAGCGAAGGCATTACCATACTTCCTCAATTGGCACTATTAAACCTCAGGTAGCAAAAAAAGAAAAAGGTAAGAGAGTTTGCCCACCCAAGGCCTGTTCGTGAAATCAGCATGGTACCTGATATTAACTTTCCACGTCATAAATTGCTGCAGCATTTTACTTCAGAAATTTTATCTTCAATTCCTTTTGAGTTAACCAGCAAGAGTAAACAGGTATTGAAAATATAGGCAGATTCCTACTACTACTCCCAGTACATTCTCAAAAATTAAGCAACTGTCTCACAGTAGCGGCACGAATGGAAGGTACTTGCACGATGCACTCTCTTAACAGAATGTAAATCTTTGTTAATAACCTCTTAACTATATCGCATCACAACGCATCTAAAATATCTTTGCGCGATGTTAAAAACTATCATGCAGATGAAACAACCGAACACGCACATTTTTAAATTCACGATTATCCTGTTTGCAGCATTTCTTGTTTGGTTTAAGAATGGAAAAGCGCAAACACCTACCGATGCCATCATGATGGACAAGGGACAGATTTGCATTGATCTTTCTTACCAGCACGAGTCATGGAGTGAATACTGGGAAGGAACCAACAAAAGGGAGAACTTGAATATCGGCACCCTCACCCGTCATACCATTGCCCCGATGTTTGCTCTTGGAATTACCGATCGAATCAATTTATTGGGAGGTGTGGCTTATGTGGTCACTCATCCGAGTGCAGGGCAGATACAGGGAACTGATGGTTTTCAAAACCTTAATCTTGCTGTAAAAGTAAATGCACTCGAAACGGATCTTGGACCGGGTAAATTAAATGTATTGGCGACAGTAGGTTTTACGACACCGCTAAGCAATTATGTTCCGGATTATGCATATAGCATCGGATTAGGTTGTACGGAAGGTTCACTACGCCCCATCGTTCAATACAAATTAAATAATGGATTCTATGCACGCGTACAAGGTGCCTATAATCTTCGTGGCAACTGCACCTTACCGAGAGATTACTACTACACTACACAGGCTTATAACAGTGATGAGGTGGATATACCTGATGCCATCGATTATTCTGCAACAATAGGTTACGAAACTTCCGATCAAGCATTCAAAGCAGAAGTATTCTATGGTGGTTTTAATACGTTGGGTGGGTTTGATATTCGGGTTCAGGATATGGGATTTCCGTCTAACAATATGGACTGGACCAACATTGGTGCAGCAGTTCACTACTATCCAAAAATGGTCAGGGGATTGGGGGTTCACGTTTCAGGCAGCTATGTGTTGACCGGTAGAAACGTAGGACAAACTACCGCCATCGGCGGTGGCGTGAGTTACTTCTTTACACTTTGGAACAAGACAAAACATTAATTCAACGTAAAAAAGATCAACTGAAATAATATGAGAAAAAACTTTCTACCGACTACCATCCTTATAGTGACTGTTGCAGCTTTCCTGCAATCTTGTCAGCAGGATATTCCTACAGGAATCAGTATGCAACCTTATACCTTCACCAGCCTTGATGAAGATGGTGGAACCTGGAAGACAGTACTGCTTAGCAGCGGAAATGAATTAGGAGTAGCAACCCCTGCTGATGCAAATTCAGATTTATACAAACAGGAACTAGCGGATTTGAAAACTACCATGAGCAAGCTTACCGATGATCAGAAAAAAGCTGTTGAATACTGGGGAACCAATTCACTTATTCGCTGGAATGAAATTGCCCGTGAGATGGCAGCAAAATACAACATGCCTCCTACACCAAATCCTGATGGCACTTATTCTTCTCCTGACCCCACTAATCCCGGTAAGTATCCGTACTTTCCATTTGCACATCCGCAATACACATCGCGCATGTATGCTTACTGGAGTGCAGCACAATTCGATGCATTAATTTCTGTATGGAATCAGAAATATACCTATAACCGCCCTGCTCCATTCAAGGCTGATGCTTCCATACAAACATTATTGCCGAAAAATGACTTGCCAGGTTATCCTTCAGAAGATGCCGCAATAGCAGCTGTTTCAGAAGTGATTTTATCTGCCATGTTTCCATTGGAAAAAGAATACATCCTGGAAAAATCTCAGGAACTGAAAAACGCCCGCATGTGGGCTGGCATGAATGTAGCCAGCGATATTTCGGCAGGCGATTCCCTGGGACGTGCTGTGGCTGCTAAATTTATTGACCGTGCCAAGACCGACGGTATGAGTAAAGCACAAACACCTAAACCCATTTCTGATTCCATCAAGAATGCGGCTATTGCAAACTTTGGATGGTCATGGAAAAATCTGGAAATTCCGGAACGCCCTGTTGGCCTGACTCCTCTTTTCAGCAAAGTGAAAACCTGGTACATCCCCAGTGTAGAAGCTGTTCGTCCTCCGCCACCACCTGCTCCCGGATCACCGGAATTTTTAATAGCAACTGACGAGTTAAAAGGTTACATGAAAAAAATTACCAAGGAACAGGAAGATATGGCTTATTTCTGGTCAGATGGCCCCGGAACGGATACGCCTCCCGGGCATTGGAACCGGTTTGCCGGCGAGAACATCGTGCAGGATCAGCTGAATCCTTTGAGAACTGCACGTGTTTATGCATACTTAAACATGGCAGAAGAAGATGCAGGAATCAGTTGCTGGGATACTAAATACTATTACCACTATCCCCGTCCTTCAGGCGCTGATGAAGAGATTAAGACGATCATTGGAATTCCGAGCTTTCCTTCTTACACCTCCGGCCATGCTACGTTTTCCGGTGCTGGATGTGCTGTGTTGTCATACTTTTTCCCCGAAAATTCAGGCCAGTTCCAGCAGTGGGCTGAGGATGCAACTAATTCACGCATCTATTCACGCATTCACTATCGCTTTGATGGTGAAGTGGGCTTAACCTCCGGGAAAGCAATTGGAAACTATGCAGTGGAGGCAGCACGAAACGACGGAGCTGATTAATAAAGAGCTTGGGTTTGGATTGCCGATTGCAAACGGTGAATGTAATTGTTCGCCGTTTTTTTATTTGCAGCCAACAATCTCAGTCAAAGATCAGATGGATCACCTCTTCCTGCACATCATAAAATAATTCATCATCCTCTATCAGGCTCGAATTCAGGAGAATAACAATGTATTTATCTGAAGAAGGAAAATAAGCCATAAATGAACGGTACCCGTATTGACCGCCACTATTGGTATATGCAGTTCCGTAAGGTGTCTCCCATAAAATAGGACCATAGGCAATGATATTTGCGTTGGGTTCTGTGCTTTCAAATCCGGCTGGTGACACCATCTGCTGAAAAGATCCGTCGTCAATAAGAATTTTTTCAGCATACAAAGCATGCATATACAGGTACAAGTCATATGCGTCGGCAACCATTCCTCCATCCGTATAATATCCGAAAGCATATTTGGCGGTATTCACCAATTTACCATCACCATGCCTGTTATCATAGCCGGGAATCAAACCAGCCGGATGATGGTAATCTAAAGGAAACAACGAATGAATCATTCCGGATGGTGCGAATATTCGCTCCTGCATTACGTCCTGCACGGCTTTGCCTTCAAGAGATTCAACAATAAGCCCTAACAGAATGTAACCGGTATTACAATAGCTGTAATCAGTACCCGGTTTAAATAATGCAGATTTTCCATACGCGTAAGAGAGAGATTTTTCTTTCGACCAAATCTGATCAGGATGATTGATGCCTTCAAGATTATAGCTGATGTCAGTATCATAATCATAAATACCTGATGTATGTTCGATCAGTTGCCTGATAGTGCATTCATCCAGGTTGTCAAGATTACTCACCAGGTCAGCACTAAGGTAGGTGGAAGCAGGATTATCTATCTGCAATTTCCCATCATCCTGCAACTGAAAAATTGCGGTTGCAGTAAAACTTTTGGTTATGCTCGCGATCCTGTTGAGGTTGCACTTTTTCATTGTAATTTCAGAATACAGATCGGCCATTCCTGCTGCGCCCGTCCACAATCCGGTACTGTCCTTCACCAACAGTATCATTCCCGGAAAACCCTCTATTACTTTTTCATCAATAAAATGCTGGTAGACTGCTGCTTTCGGATTTCCCTCACTACTATCAGTATACGTTATGCTGCAATCATATGCAGAAGTATCCACTGTTTCATCCTTGCTGCATGCAGAAAGGAAGATCAATCCTGCTGTTAGAATAGATAGTGTTGCTC
Source organism: Chitinophagales bacterium (assembly GCA_039919825.1). Taxonomy (GTDB): domain Bacteria; phylum Bacteroidota; class Bacteroidia; order Chitinophagales; family UBA10324; genus JACCZZ01. The sequence goes on from JBDSEW010000171.1 coordinate 23,600, forward strand.
TCATGGGGAAAAATACCAGCTTGTTCCGATTTGAAAAATAGTATGCGGCAGCAGCGGAATGCCAACAGGCGCTGCATATGGCAGTTGCACTAGAAATGAATATCCTGCAAAAACATCCATTGGATGCTGCCTGCTTTTGAAAAATTTATAGGACAGATCTATTCCTGTATTAACCACGAATTGCGGTTGTCCCAAACTGATTAACTTCTTGTAAGTACCATTGTCTAACTTAAATTCCTGCTGATTGCTAATCGTATGTAGATAGCCAATACCAATACCACCTCCTATTGCAAGTCCAAAATTAAAGCGGTAATGGTACTCTACAGGAGAACTCAGTAAAATCCCATTTTCATGTTCGCGGTGTAAGTAAAATCCAACTGCAGGATGGATCCCAAACGACGAATTTTTGTTTCCTGCAAAAGGAAAAACTGCACCTAGGGAAGCGCCCGGGTGAATTGGATTTTCAAAAAGCATAGCTGCCGGAAAAGAAACATTTTCATTCAACAGAGAAAATGATATGGACTGCAGTCGGAAGGATTGCTGCTGTGCAACTGAACCCGTCGTAAAGGAACAGCACCATAAAAAGGCAATTACAAAATGTTTCATGAGCCGTAAAAATAGGAGTTTGGTTCAGAGTTTCACTAGTTGATTATAGTTGCCGGGTTTTCGATTTAAAAAAAAATTAAGTAGTTGGCTACATATCATGAATAAAGAGGGCTGAAGCGCTGTTATGAACAAGGATGCGGTGAGCATTGAGCCCGCTTTTATGTACCTTCATTCCATGTCATGGATTCATCAATATCTCATTCCTATTCTTTTGGGAACAGGCTTAAGTGCTGCCTGTGGCCTGAGGGTGTTCCTTCCATTATTCATACTTTCATTGCTGACGCATTTCGGTAACATCAACATCGCAGAAAATTTCACCTGGCTGTCATCATGGCCAGCCATTATTGTTTTTGGAAGTGCATCCATCATTGAAATAATCGCCTACTATATTCCGTGGCTTGACAACCTATTGGACATCATTACTATTCCTTCCTCTGTAGCAGCGGGAATTTTAGTGCTGGCTTCCACCAACCCTGAACTCGAATCGGTAATTAAATGGACATTGGCTATTATTGCAGGAGGCGGCACTGCCGGATTGATCAGCACTGCAACAGCACTCACGCGTGCAAAATCAACTGTTATAAGTGGCGGTGCAACAAATTTCATAGTGGCATCAATGGAGACATTGGGCTCCGCATTATTAACACTCTTTTCTTTGCTTCTTCCTTTGTTTGCTGGTATCGCCGTTATTTGGCTGATCTATGTTGCTATGAAATTTATTCTGGGCAGAAAAAAAATTGCATAGAATGTCTGCTATAAATTCTTCCACGTTCGCTGATAAAGCCATAAAAATTTTTTCTTCACTTGAATTAAATTCACCTGAAGTACCAGGTATAAAGGTGCTGAATCCTTATGAAAACCAGGAAACGCAAAAATGTGTAACCCGATTCTTTCAAAAATATTTCAACGATGAGCGCCAACGGATTTTTCTCTTCGGCATTAATCCGGGAAGATTAGGTGGGGGACTTACGGGAATCTCCTTTACCGATCCTGTTGCCTTGCGTAATTTTTGCGGGATTGAAAATGACCTTGGGAATAAACGTGAACTGTCGAGTGAGTTTATCTATAAAGTGATTGAGGCATTTGGAGGTGCTGAAAAATTTTACCGGCATTTTTTTATTAGTGCTGTTTGCCCGCTGGGCTTTGTGAAAGGAAAAATAAATTACAATTATTACGATGATAAGAAACTCTGTGAAGCAGTGAGCCCCTTTATCCGGAAAACCTGGAAACAACAAATTGATATGGGTGCTGATAGAAAAGCAGTGATCTGCATTGGGTCCGGCAAAAACAGGAAAATGCTTGAAAAATTAAATGCAGCATATGGTTGCTTTGAAAGAATTATATCGCTCGAACATCCACGCTTTATCATGCAATACCGCAGAAAGAAATTGAGTGAATATATAGACCTGTATGTTAAAACGCTTGGTGATTTAATAGGTGATACCTGAATAAAGCAGAAAAAACGAACTGATTATACCTTCATTCCCTTTTTTAAGAACTTCACAAGTCCTGAAAAAAAATACACGGTCTTTTCAACAATAGCTGTTGCTGAAGGATACAACAGTTAAATACATACCTTCATGAAAATAATTGATCACAATGCATCCCTATTTGTATTCGCTGCTGTTTGTATTATATATTTTAACCACCGTATGGGTCGCCGTAAAAGCGATACTGGATACTAATAGCTCCACCAAAACATTAGCCTACCTGCTCATTATATTCTTTCTGCCATTTATCGGAATAATCATCTATTTCACCTTTGGTATGAATTACCGCAAGAATAAACTTTACAAAAATAAATTCCTGGAAAATCAGGCCCTCCTGAAACGAATGGGTGACTGGATAGTTTCTGAAACGAATGAAAACCAGGATACTCACGCCGCAACCATCGGCAGCAAGCAGGACCTTGTAACGCTATTATTGAAGGATGCATTTTCACCATTGAGCAACGATAATACAGTGGAGCTGCTGATTAATGGCGAAAAAAAATTTCCTGCTGTTCTGGAAGCTCTGGAGAAGGCGGAAAAATACATTCACCTTGAATATTATATTTACGATGATGACGAAATTGGGAATCGGATTAAAGACCTGCTCATCAAAAAAGCAAAAGCAGGAGTAATCGTGCGTTTAATGTATGATGACTATGGCAGTCACGGAATAAAAAAACATATTGTAAAAGAATTGCGTGATGGTGGCGTGAATGCCCTTCCTTTCTATGAAATAAAGTTCTTCTTCCTGGCCAACCGCTATAACTACCGCGATCACCGCAAAACAATTATCGTAGACGGAAAAGTAGGATTTATTGGAGGTATAAATATCTCGGACAAATACATCAACGACAAACCAAAACCCCTGTATTGGAGAGATACACACCTTAAAGTTTCCGGCGAAGCAGTTTATTCACTGCAGTACCTGTTTATGTCTAACTGGAATTTTTGCTGTGGCAAGGCTCTGGAATTGACAAAAGAATTATTTCCACCTGTCAAAGGTCAGAAAAAGCAATTGGTGCAAATCGTTGGCAGCGGACCTGACTCCGACCGGTCCAGCATTATGCTTTCCTTTTTTACTGCTATCGCTACAGCTCAAAAAGAAGTGTTTATTACAACACCCTATTTTATTCCCAATGAAAGTATTTTAGATGCCATTAAGAAAGCTGCACTAAGTGGAGTGGCAGTTCACCTGTTGGTGCCCGGCAGCTCCGACGTGGCATTTGTAAACTTCGCTTCGAGAGCCTATTACGGTGAACTATTGTCTGTAGGTGTACGAATTTTCCTATACCGCAAAGGATTTATTCATGCCAAAACAATTGCTGTTGATGATAACCTTTCCATTGTAGGCACCGCTAATATGGATCTCCGCAGCTTCGATCTCAACTTTGAGGCCGTAGCGGTGATCTATGATAAGTCAATCAACGAACAGTTAAAAGTTTCCTTTTACAACGATTTGAATGACAGCGAGGAAATAATTGCCAAAGACTGGTTGAAAAGGAGCAGATGGATTCAGCTGGTAGAAGCTAGTGCGAAGTTGATGTCGCCCATCCTGTAGCAGGTAGTTTCTATTTGCAATTTCTTCCTCACATTTACTTTCAGTTTATGATTTGCAGGTTTATTGTTAAACGTGAGCCGAAGAGCATTCACTAAGGCCAGATAAAATTCATAACATAAAAAAAGTTATTGCTCTTTTTTTATTAGAATCCATCTCAAAAGCCAAAAGAGCAGGATCATTCCGAACTTGTTTCGGAATCTCCCGGAAATTTTTCAGATCCCGCCCAAAGGATCCTTCGGAAAATAAATTCAGCATGACGCACTAATTTTAAGATAGCTTGTAGTATTCCCTCAAAAGAAATCCGGCTCATAAGAAGAATATTCCCTTACTGATTCGGGTACCCTTTCCGTTGCATAGGGAGCCAATAAATCTACAGCTTTACGATCATACAGTAGTCCAGGAAATAGAAACTCAGGATAATCATGCATTGGTAAACCAAATAAAATACTTTCAGCTTCAGGCAATGATATCCCCCATTCATTTGCGATGCGAAAAGCAGAAGGTTCCATAAAAGATATGTAGAGCAATTCACTCTGCGTATGATCCTGTTTGTTGGCAAATACCAGGTCAGTTGATAGAGCATTCCTGATCGCCGTAAGCTCATCGTTAGAAAGTTTTACGCGGTCAACAAATTCTTTTACCGTAAGATATCCGGGCACATCATCCATCTCATTGAGCAGGGTTTGTACGTTTGATTCATGACACCACATGCATTTCCCGGGCTTACCCGCTGCGCTGATCAGGGCATCTGCTGAAGTTTCCAGCTTTCCCTGCAAATCATATATCGCAAACCGCAATTGTCCATTCGGCATCAGCTCAAGAGTTTCATAGGCCTCAACAGAAAAGGAACTGTCCGCTATTTTTCCTGTGCCTTCTGTAGCCGAATAAAATGCAATTGCTGATGGAGTGGTTGCTGCCGGCATATGTATCAGCCGGTCATCTGTTGCAACTGCAGAATTGGTAATGACAAATTGAAGAACGCTGTCGGATAGGTAGAATTCTTCAACTGAGCTGTATGTTTGATTCTTACCCGTAATTCGGTAGTAATGATGAGAGCTGTAAACGGTGAGCATCAGCAATCTTCCAAGATCTATTCCTCCTTTGCGTTTATATTCTTCTGAATCTTTCAAACGGTCAAAAATTACCTGTAATGAAAGCAGTGCTTCCTGGTTGAATCCGAGTTTTGAAAAGTCACAGGTAAATACCTGGTCGTTTACCCAGTTGACAGAAGCATCAAATGAACCAGGCGGAAGTGAAGCACCCAGGAAACTGAACGACCACAATAGTCCTGTGCGCACATCGTCCCAGGATTCTTCTTCATAGGCAGGAATCCATCGGAGGTTAATCTTCCACGGCGTGTAAATAGCAGCCTTTTCCCTGGTACATCGTACGCCGGTTAATACAACTATCAATATAAATACACTTACTAAAATCTTTGAAACACGCATGGAGCCAAACTTACAAAAAGGAAGCACATGGTTCCATCAACGATTAAAGTTGGGAGCGCGACAAAGCATTTACCTTCTTATAAGCTTGCCAGATAGATACCAACCAGGGAAGATCTTCTGAATGCAGATTCTTCACTCTGTTCAGAATGACAAAAACTAAAGACTAACGACTAAGGACTAAGGACTAACGACTCTTTTACCCTACTTCCATCACCAAATCATCTGCTTCCACCAAAGTTTTCTCACTTAAAATAATTTTTTTAATCGTTCCTTCTTTCGTTGCTGTCACCGAGGTTTCCATCTTCATAGCTTCAATCACAAACAAAGGTTGATTTTTCTTTACCACTTCTCCTTCCTTCACAAACAATTTCGACAACATTCCCTGTAATGGCGCACCAACCTGGTTTTCACCTGACGCTTTCTGATGTGATAACTTTTTTACCAGTGATTTCTTATCGAGCATTTCAACGGTGCGTGTCTGTCCGTTCAACCGAAAATAAACAGTCCGGTAACCGCTCTCATCGGCATCACCTACATAGAGCAAACGGATCATCAGTGTTTTTCCGCGACCAATCTCCACAAGTATTTCTTCATTGCTTTTCAAGCCGTAAAAAAAAGCAGGAGTGGGAATAGCGCTGACATCACCAAACTGCTGCACGTGCTTGTAATACTCTTCAAATACCTTCGGATAAAATTTAAAGGAAAGAAAATCAAGTTCTGTTTGTGAGGCATCAAATTGCTTTTGAAAATCAACAAACTCCTTTCCAAAATCAGTAGGTTTCAAATGTGCATTGGGCAGATCAGTAAAAGGCACTTCATCTTTCAGAATAATTTTTTGCAGCTCTTTCGGGAAACCACCATGTGGCTGACCGATCTCTCCTTTAAAAAATCCTTTCACCGATTCAGGAAAGGAAAGAGACGCGCCTTTGATCATCACATCTTCTTTTGAAAGTTTATTGGAGATCATGAACATCGCCATGTCTCCTACCACTTTTGAAGAAGGTGTCACCTTCACAATATCACCGAATAATTCATTCACATCTTCATACGCTTTCTTGATGTCATCCATGCGATCGGCCAAACCCAAACCAATCGCCTGTGGTTTCAGGTTGGAATATTGGCCTCCGGGAATCTCATGATGATACACTTCGGCAGTTCCCGCCATCAGTCCGCTTTCAAAAGGATAATAGTAATCACGCACATTCTCCCAGTAATTGGAAAAACGATTGAGCGAATCAATGTCCATTTTCAACTCACGCTCCTGTCCGCGCATCATTTCTGCAATGGAGTTGAAGTTAGGTTGAGAAGTCAGTCCTGATAAGGAACTCAATGCAACATCAATTACATCTACTCCTGCTTCAATCGCTTTCAGGTACGTTGCAGACTGAATTCCAGAAGTATCATGGGTATGAAGATGTATGGGAATATTCACCACTTTTTTCAATTCGGAGATCAACTGTGTGGCAGAATAGGGCTTTAACAATCCTGTCATGTCTTTGATGCCAAGAATGTGAGTACCCATGTCTTCCAGTTCGCGCGCAAGATCAAGGTAATATTGCAGTGAATACTTTTTACGGTTTGGATCTGCAATATCACCCGTATAACAGATGCACGCTTCGGCCAATCCGCCGGTCCTTTCACGAACAGCATTAATGCTCACCTTCATACTCTTTGTCCAGTTGAGCGAATCGAAGATCCTGAAAATGTCCACGCCGCTTTTCCAGGATGCTTCAATGAATTTTTCTACCAGGTTATCCGGATAAGCAGTATATCCAATGGCATTGTTACCACGAATCAGCATCTGGAATAAAATATTCGGAATAGCTTCCCGCATCAGCTTCAATCGCTCCCACGGGTTTTCATGCAGGAAACGCAGCGCCACATCAAAGGTGGCACCACCCCAAACTTCCATTGAAAACAACTCTGAATGATGATGCGCAAAACTTTCTGCCACCGCCATCATGTCACGCGTACGAACACGCGTTGCCAGCAATGATTGATGTGCATCACGAAAAGTGGTATCGGTATATTGAATCTCCTTCACAGCTTTCAACCACCCACAAAATTTTTCCGGGCCCAGGTTAGTGAGTTGCTGCTTTGTTCCGGGTTTAATTTTTTCATAGTGATTGAAATCAGGCACCCTCGGTTTTTGAAAAACCTTGCTTTCGTCTACCTTCTGAACATCAGGATTTCCATTCACTACCACGCTGGCCAAATACCGCAACACCTTAGTTCCACGATCCTTTTTTTGTGCTACGCGAACGAGATCAGGATATAATTCAATAAATTTTACGGTAGCCTTACCTTCCATGAAAACATGATGCGTGATTACTTTTTCCAGGAAAGGAATATTGGTTTTCACACCACGGATACGGTATTCTGTAAGTGTACGGTGCATTCGTGCTGCTGCACCACTCAGTGTTCTCCCATGCGCAGTGATCTTGGCCAGCATCGAATCAAAGTATGGTGAAACTCTGACTCCCTGGTAGGAACTGCCTTCATCAATACGGATACCATGGCCACCCGCATTGCGGTAAGCGATGATGGTTCCGTAATCCGGTTTAAAGTTATTGGCAGGATCTTCGGTGGTGATGCGGCATTGAATAGCAAACCCATAGCAATGGATTGCATCCTGAGATGGAATATCAATTTCCTTTGAGTTCAGTCTTTTGCCATCCGCAATTAATATCTGGCTGCGAACAATATCAATTCCAGTTACTTCTTCCGTAACAGTATGCTCTACCTGGATCCGCGGATTAACTTCAATGAAAAAGACATTCTCCTCTTTGTCCACCAGGAATTCTGCGGTGCCCGCATTATTATACTTTACTTTTCGGGCTAATTCCAATGCATAGGCAAATAGTTTTTCACGTGTTGACTGTTGCAGAGAAGTGGAAGGCGCCACTTCCACCACCTTTTGAAACCGGCGTTGCACACTACAATCTCTTTCAAACAGATGGACAATATTTCCAAACTCATCACCAAGCAATTGCACCTCGATATGTTTGGGATCTTCTACAAACTTCTCGATGAAGATGGTATCATCGCCAAAAGCATTACCTGCCTCACGGCGCGCTTCTCCAAATGCTTTTTCGAGTTCTTCTTCTTTATACAATACACGCATGCCTCTTCCGCCGCCGCCGGCACTTGCCTTCAATATCACGGGAAATCCAATCCGTTTTGCTTCTTTTAAGGCTATGGTTGAATCAGTCAGCGGTTCCTTGTTATCTTCAATTACAGGCACACCACAGGAACGGGCTACATTTTTCGAAGCCAACTTATCACCTAATTGCTCCATCACATCCGGTCGTGGGCCAATAAAAATAATTCCCTCTTCACCACACCTTCTTGCAAAACGCACATTCTCTGAAAGAAAGCCGTAACCGGGATGAATGGCATCTACCTGGTTCAATTTAGCAATGCGGAGAATTTCTTCAATATCGAGGTAGGGTTTCAATGCTTCATCATCAGGCCCAATCTGGTAGGCCTCATCTGCTTTATAACGGTGTAGAGAATAGCGGTCTTCATAGGTATATACAGCTACTGTTCGAATACCCAATTCTGAAGCCGCGCGAAGGGCACGAATTGCAATTTCACCACGGTTGGCGACGAGTATTTTTTTGATTTTTTGCATGTAGGAGAAAATGGAAAGATTGAAAAAAAGACGTTTGCAAAGTTACACGCCGTCTGCTGATTCGGCAATGAATAGAATAATAAATTATGGGTCCTTTGTCTTACGATTTATAATTCACAGTCAATTGAATGCTTCTGAGCAACCCTATTTCAATTCCAGTTTTTTTACCTCAGCAACAGGACTAAACAGGTAGATTCTCTTTGTTCTCAATTCATAGCATTTAAAACGTTTACGAAGTTTTTCCCCTTTTCTGAAAACTCTTCCCTCATTCCATAAAAACAATCCATTTTCTTCCAGGTCTTCGAGGTGAAACACAGGCTGCTTATTGTATTTATCCAGGACCTTCATCAGCAAAGGGTCATCACAATGCGTAGCAGATGGATTAATGAAATATTTTTTTAATGCTGTGCGCACTTCTTCCGGAAAAATTCTGCGTCCGGTAAACTGATCCATCAATAATCTGAATTCAGTTTTCCATTCCTGTCCATGAGAAGAAACGGAATGCTTGTGCTTTTCCCAGGTAACAAGATGTGCTACTTCATGCACGAGGGTTATCAAAAATGCATATTGGTTGAGATCGCCATTTACAGAGATGCGGTGACCTTTACCGGCACGTGGCCAACGGTAATCTCCGAGAATCGAACTTCTCTTGCGTGTGATAGTCAGCATGATTTTGTAATCAATTATCCATCCTGCTGCAATGTCTGTTGCCTCTTCCGGTAAAAATTTCAATAATTGTGTTGCGAGATTTTCTGCTGCCGTCATTTTGCTTTAGAGGAATGCGTAAATGTCGTAAAGGATAATTAAAAATTAATGGCAATTCCAAATATTCTCATTTCCCCATTCTTTAGAGAGGGATTAAGGGTGAGGAAGGAAAGTAAGTAGGAATCAATTTTTGGAACCTGCTTGAAATTATTCCTTCTTTCCAGTCTTGATCTTTTGTGCCATCAGCAATTCACGGATTTCAAATACAGTAAACAATATATAAAAGACGAAAAAAGGAATGATGAATTTTGGATCTTTCGGCCTTGCAATCAGCACATAGGTGAGCACCAATACTACACTCAGCATCAGCTTTACCAGAACAATCCCATTTACGCTGGCCACGAAACCATAGCTGTTTTTTTCCAGTCCTTTAATGCCGATGTAAAGAGTAAGTGCTGTAATGAGTGAAAAAAAAGCCAGCGATATCCAGGTGAAGTTTTGATAGGAAGCCATCGCCGGAATAAGGTATGTTGCCAGTGCCACGATAAATGCTATTGCTGCCGTATAAATAATAAGCCTTGAAAAAATAGTCCTGCTTATCATTTCTTGTTTCCCATCACCTCTTTATAAATCATATACAAAGCCAT
>JBDSEW010000178.1:0-3397 GCA_039919825.1 Chitinophagales bacterium
TTAGTAGGCATTCTTTTCACCCTTCACCATATTCCAGATAGTGAGCAATATGATTTTGATGTCAAGCAGGAAGCTCCAGTTTTCAATATAAAACACATCTGCCACCACGCGGCCATGCATCATCTCCGGATCGGCTGTTTCACCACGGAAGCCACGAATCTGCGCCAACCCTGTTAATCCCGGTTTTGCAAGGTGACGGGTCATGTATTTTTCAACAATGGGGCGATAAATTTCATTGAGTTTGATAGGATGAGGACGGGGACCCACCACACTCATATCACCGAGCCAGACATTCAGGAATTGAGGCAGTTCATCCACATTCAGCTTGCGCAGGTATTTTCCAACACGGGTGATACGGGAATCATTTTTTTGCGCCTGCACATATTCAGTATCCGCTTCCGTAACTGTCATGGTGCGAAACTTAAAGATCTTAAAGATCTGGTAGTCTTTTCCTGAACGGTTTTGAAAGTAGAAAACAGATCCTTTTGAATCGAACCTGATCAGCAATGCGACCAATGGAATCAGCCAGCTTAAAATGAAAACTATAACGAGGGAAGAAAAAACAATATCGAAGCTTCGTTTGATCATCTGGTTGAAGACATTGGACAAGGGTTCCGGCTGAAGGGAGATGACCGGGTAAAACCCGTAAAAATCTACTGTAATATTCCTGTTATGAAAGGCGCTGAAATCAGGAACCACTTTAAAACGGATCAGGTTGTCTTCGGCGAAGCGGAGCAACTGGTTGATTTTTTCGGTTTCCCGAAGTGGCAATGCGCAAAAAATTTCATCAATTTTATTTTCAACGGCAAATCGTTTGGCATCCTCAATGTTTCCATTCAATGAATACCCTGCACCATTGGATGTCTTATCATCAAAAATTCCCAATGGCTTAAAACCGTATCCCGTATATTCATTCAAAGTATCGAACATTCTTTTTCCCATGCCATCTCCACCTACCACAATCACCCTAAAGGTATTTTTTCCCGACAGGCGCTCTTTGCGAAGCTGGAACATGAGCCCGATGCGCAGTAGAGTATCGAAGATGAGGAAGAAGAAATAGCCGTAGAGAAATAAAATTCCCGGCCAGCCATAATTAGTTAACAACAGGATAACTGTAGAAAGCAGCATCGCATGAAACACAATGGCCTGGAAGTGCTTTGAAAACGATTTTTCAAATTGTTCAAAGCGTTTTGGGGTATATAATTCAAGATAGTAGGCTACTATCAGCCAGCAGATCACCATGGCAAAGGTGGCCTGCAAAAAAAAGTCTCTGAAATTAGATTTGAAATCGCCCCATATCATCAGGTAGCCCAGCAGGAAAGAAGACAGAAGCAGTATCAGATCGCCAACAAGGTTTATGATCGAATACAATCTGAATTTTTCACGAATCATCTTTAAGACTTCTTTTTAAGGCGTCGCAAATGTAATTAATTCGAAGAATTATAATGGCTAAACAAAAGTAGGGAGTGTACGACAAATCTTTGTTTTTGTGGTCGGCTATACGCCGACCACGGACAGTACCTCCCTATGACAGTCAATGGTTGGCGTCCCGCCAACCATTGCTCGAGAAAACTGAATGATTTGTCGTACACCCAAAGTAGGGAGTGCTTGCCTGAAAATAATTGATTAATGCGGGCTCACTTTAAAGTAAACAGGATATAGTAAAGCAATGCAATAGAATTTAATGGAATGCCAAAGTTGAGATTAGCGTGTCGGAATTGCCTGTCAGGATTTTATTGCGGTCCAGGTATTTTTAGAAGGAACCGGCATTATCCGTGAAAAGCAATCGTGTTTTTTGGAGCACCTTAAGGCAGTAGAACCCATTTATAAATCCACCTGCAGGATGAGCACTTAAACGTTTCTAGACTTCCAGAAAATGGAAACCATCACCACCCCGAATCCGATGAGCACAAATATGGTGGAAAGGGTGATTCGCGTAAAGCCATATACCACATTGGGATCCCATTCTGTGGGCTTTTGACTGCCGCCTGTCATTAGTAAAAATCCAAATGCCATAAGCAACATGCCTGCTCCCATCACCAGGAAATTCTGGCGTGTAAATACGAATGCAGCGGGAGGAACTGGTGTGGTTACTTTTTGAGTTGCCTGCTTTTCAGCAACAGCGGTTTTTTGCTTCGCCATGTCTTATTGAATTTTTTAAAGTCTTACGTCTTACGTCTAAAGTCTTTGTTCCTGGTTCCTGGTTCTCTATGATAATTATCTCCCCAGGTAACCCAACTCCTCAAAACGTTACAACAGCGCGCGAAGTTAACAGGAAATTTTCAGAAGCCCCTAATACAGCTCGTCCAGCTTCATTCTAAGGTACTTATTGACCGCAAAGTGAGTGCTGAGGTAAGAAAAGAGCAAACCCAGCAAGAGAATGCCTGAAAAAACAAGCAGCAACATGGTCACATCCTGGAGTGCCATAAGTTCAGGTACCTGGCTGATGGCGAAGTTCAGGATAGTTATCAATGCAAGTATAGCAATGGCACTGGCAATCAGTCCATTTTGAAGGCTTTTTTTGGTGAATGGCCAGGTAACAAAGCTCCTTGTAGCACCTACTAATTGCATGCTTCGTATCAGGAAGCGACTGGAATACATGGATAACCTGATGGTGCTGTCGATCAGCCCTATGGCCAGTAAAACCAGGATTAAGCTGATGGCAAAAATTACCCAGCTAATTTTGCGGAGGTTATCGTTCAGCATTTCCACGAGTTGTCGTTCATAATAGAATTCGCCTGCCTCATTGTAACCCATTACGCGTAGTTCGATTGCTTCAATACTGTCCTTGCTCGTATAGCCCGCGTTAAGTTTGAGGTTAACGGAAGCAAAAAGAGGGTTGTAGTCAAGCAGGTCTTTAAAGTCCTCCTGGTTTTCCTGGGTGAAAATCTTTGCTGCAGCTTCCTTCGAAATGTATTTTGAGCTCTTTACCCAGGGTTGCGCATCCAGTTTTTTCTGCAGCGCAAGAATTGATTTTTCCGAAACATTGTCTTTCACTATTACCGTGAATTCAATATTTTCCTTGAATTGATTACCTAATTTATTACCATGAATAAACAACAGCGCCAGTAATCCAATCATGAATAACACCAATGCTGTGCTTATGATGCTATAGATATAATTCGGCTTAAATCTTCTTGCTGTCTTTTTTCTGCTTTCGGCCATTGTATGCGTTTATTTCGCGAAAGTACGGAACGATTTTTTTTGCGCTTCATTACTCGGTTACTCATTATCAACAGAGGTAGCAGCTATCAGGTGTCAGCCTTCATTACAAATCACAAGTGTTCGAAACCTTGATAGTTTTCAGATTTGCTGAACAATTCAAAGGAAATCAAGTTCGTGATTTACACAGACGAACGGCCAGGAGAGTGGAACAAAAACAATGTCACGCTGAGCG
>JBDSEW010000204.1:0-6524 GCA_039919825.1 Chitinophagales bacterium
AACAAACCTGAAGCATGTTTAAGAAATTTTTTCCACCATTGATTGCCCTGCTTATTACAACCCTTTCATTTGGCCAGGTACCAGTGGCAGGTTCGCGGCTCACCCTGAGCGAAGAGATGAAAGAACCTTCCAGTTCTACCCTCTCGGATTATTTAGGGGAAGATGAGAGTTACCAGTATCTCCTGCGCAAGAAAACAAAGAGTACTTCCACTTTTAGTGTCAACAGCACTGTTTTTATTCTCGAATCATATGACAAAAATCTACGGTTAAAAAAAAGACAGGAGCTGGAACCTCAGATAAAGGGTTTCCGAGCTGAATTGGAAACAGTGCAATACCTGGATGGGAACCTCTTTGCATTTATCCTGTACATCAATAAAAAAGGAGAACAGACGGAGCTTTACTATCAGCCCATCGACAAAAAAACACTGCTGCTTTCAGGAACTCCGAAAAAAATACTCATCATTCCATACGATTCAAGAAGCAAGCAGGGTGATTTCACCTATAAGCTATCAATTGATCATAAGAAGATCGCTATCATCGCCTCGGTTCACGATGATAAAGATCTGAATGAGAAGTTCGCGACAGCAGTGTTCGATACAAGCATGAACAGCTTATGGGAAAAGCAGATCACGCTGCCTTATGAAAGCGAGCTTTTTGAAAAAGAACAACTGCTCCTCGACAACAATGGCAACATTTACCTCAGCGGGCGTCTTTATAATGAAAAAGCAAAAGAAAAGCGGAAGGGAGTCGCCAATTACTCTTATAAAATTATTGCTTACCGCGACAAGGGAAATGATTCCAGGGAATATGAAGTGAATCTTTCAGGTCAGTTCATCACTGATATCGGATTCAACATCACCGCCGATGATAAACTGGCAGTGGCCGGATTTTATTCTACACAGGGCACTTATAGTATAAAGGGTATTTCATTCACACTGATAGATGCTGCCTCTGCTGTGATGCTGAAACAGGGAAGCAAACCATTTGACGCAGCATTTCTCGAACTCTTCACCAGGAGTCAACTGGATAAGAAAGACCAGGAAATATACCGCTATAGCCTCGACAAAATTATCATCAGGTCAGACGGTGGTGTATTACTGCTGGCAGAACAGTATTTTGTAGAATCATACACCACCAGGGATTATTACAATGGACAGTATGTTTCCAGAACTACCTATTACTATAATTACAACGACATCATGGCTATTAATGTGAATCCAAACATGACCATTGCATGGGCGACAAAAATTCCAAAGCGCCAGGTAACTACGAATGACAACGGCTATTATTCGTCTTACACATATGCTGTTGCAGGTGACAAGATTTACCTTTTGTTTAATGACAATCCGGATAACCTGCTGGTGACTGATCCGGCCCAGGTTGCAAAATATTCAGGTGTGCAAAAATCAGTTGCTACTTTGGTAACCATTTCGAGTGATGGTAAGTGGAAGAAAAGCCTATTGTTCAGCAATCGTGAACAGGGACAGATCCTGCGACCTAAAATTTGCAAGCAAATTTCAGAAAATCAGTTTTTTCTGTATGCTGAAAAAGGAAGAAATTACGTGATCGGCAAAGCGGTGCTATAACTTCACACACACATTTTTTGCCTCTGTAAAAAAGCGCATCGCTTCATTTCCACCTTCACGCCCAACGCCAGAACTTTTCATTCCTCCAAAAGGTGTTCTAAGATCACGGTGGAGCCAGCAGTTGATCCAGATGATGCCACTTTGCACCTGCGCACTAACACGGTGAGCGCGGTTCAGGTTTTCAGTCCAGATAGTAGCAGACAAACCATAAGGGGTGTTGTTTGCTAATTGCAATGCTTCTGCTTCGGTTTCAAAAGGCATGATCGTAACCACAGGTCCGAAGATTTCTTCCAGGTTGGTTCTGCAGTTCCACGGCAATCCCTCGATGATGGTAGGTTCGATGAACCAGCCATTTTCACAACGTCCATTAACCTTCACCACATTTCCACCACATAAAACTTTTCCACCTTCTTCCTTTGCAAGGTTGATATGATAGTTGATCTTATCGAAATGCGGTTTGGAAACAATGGCACCAATGCGTGTTGTTTCTTCCATCGGATCACCGATTTTTAATTCTTTTGTTGCAGCAACAAAAGCTGTCCTGAATTTTTCATAGATCGGCCTTTCAATCAATATCCTCGATCCGCACAAACAAATTTCTCCCTGGTTGCTGAATGAAGAGAGAACCGTAGTCTTCAGCATTTTCTCAAAATCACAATCCGCAAAAATTATGTTCGGATTTTTTCCGCCAAGCTCCAGCGATAATTTCTTAAACATAGGAGCTGCAACAGCAGCAATTTCCTTTCCTGCCCTTGTGCTTCCGGTGAAGGAGATGGCTTTGATGGAAGGATGCTTTACGATAGCAGCACCACAGTTCGGTCCGTTTCCATGAAGAATATTCAATACGCCAGCGGGCAATCCTGCTTCGATGCAGATCTTTGACAGTTCATAACCTGTCATCGGAGTTACTTCACTTGGTTTTGCAACCACGCAATTTCCTGCTGCAAGTGCTGGTGCAATCTTCCAGGTAAATAAATACAACGGAAGATTCCAGGGGGAAATACAACCAACTATACCAATGGGCTGCCGCAGTGTATAATTGATCGCACTGTTTTCCATGTTGTGTGATTCACTTGAAAACTGCAGTACAGCCGTTGCAAAAAAACGGAAGTTGGAAGCAGCTCTTGGGATATCGAGAGAAGCTGCCAGTTTTTTTGGCTTTCCATTATCAATAGATTCTACTTCGGCGAGGTAATCGTTTTTTGCATCGATGAGATCTGCAATCTTCAACAATATTATACACCGTTGTTCAGCAGGCATACTGCTCCAGTTGTCCAATGCTTTTTCTGCTGCTTTTACAGCAAGTTCAACATCCTGCTCATCGGAATCAGGCACCTTAGAGTATACTTCTCCGATTGCAGGATGGTAATTGTCAATGTGTTTTTTGCCGGATGGTTCAACAAGTTCGCCACCAACGTAGTTTTTTATTTGGATCATGTGTTGCATGTAAAAGGAACGCAAAGTTAACTACCAAAAATAGATGGTGGTAATAAACGATAAAATGAAGGCAAAACCTGGTAGGTTTTTTAGAACCAACGAAGCCTGAACATGTACCGGCAAATGGTTTGTCAACGATAAAGACCCAAAAACCTGTAAGGTTTAATAACAAAAAACTATTTTGAAATAATCCAGCTCTCAGGATTCAATAACGTAGTTCCCTTCCAGATTTCAAGATGAACCGTAGATTCACCGCTTTCATTGGAGTAGACTGTCCCGATGGATTGCTTGGTGTCTACCTCCTGGTTTGCTTTTACTTTCACGGTAGCAAGATTGCTGTAAACGGTGAAGTATTCGCCATGCTTGATCAGAACGCCTTTGTGATAACCAGGATTAGAGATGATACTTACCACTGTTCCTTTAAATACAGCACGTGCATCGGCTCCTCCAGCAGTTTTTATATCTACTCCATTATTTTTTGTCTTTACATTTTCGAGTATCGGATGCTCATGCTCGCCAAAGTTTTCAATGATCTCTCCTTTGGTGACAGGCCATGGTAGTTTGCCCTGGTTGGTAGCAAAGCTGGCAGAGAGCGCAGCTGCCTCCGGAGTTAGTCCCAATGAAGAGGAGGAGGAAGATGTCTTTCCGGAAGTCCCGGCCTTTTTCTTTGCATCTTCAATCTCTTTACGAATGAAATCAGCAATTTGCTTCTTGAGCAAGTCCTGTTCCTTTTTCTTTTTAGCCATGTTTGCCTTCAGCGTCTTTTCCTGGCTGCTGAATGTTTTGGCCAGCTTGTCTTTTTCTGTTTTCTCTTTTGCAAGCTTCTTTTTTTGTTCTTCCTGCTCTGTCAATACCTGCTTTTTTTCGGTACGCTGCGTTTTCAGCTGCGTCATTTTTTTAGAAAGATCCTTCTGCGTGGTTCGTATCAACTCTGCCTGCATGCGACGGTAGGCACTGTAGCGCTTGATGTATTTCAGTCGCAGAAAGGCATCATTAAAATCCTGTGCTGAAAAAAGAAATAACAATTTATCATAGGCACTGCGATGCTTGTAAGCATAATACACCATGTTTGCATAATTGATCCTGAGTGTATCAAGGTCGCGGTCAAGTGCGCGCACGGTTCGTACTTTGGTGCTGATTTCTTTGTCAATCTGGTTGATCTGGCTGTTATAATTTCCAATCAACTTCTCACGTGACCCGATTTGCTTTTTCAATGCCGCGAGCTGACCAAGCGTTGCCGTCTTTGATTTTTTTGTTTTGTCGAGCTCCTTTTGCATGGTCTCGATTTCTTTGATCAACTGTTCCTTTTTGTTTTCAAGATCATCTTTGCTCGTTTGTGCAAAAGAGGAAAAACCTGTTGTGAGAAAAAAAACAAGCAACGCAGTTATTTTAAGAAATCGCGACAGTTTAATGCAACAGGATGAAGGTGAATAGCTGAACGACATATGATGGTTGCTTTTTACAGCGGCTATATGCATGGTGGTGATTGTTGAAAATGGCTGTTATTCTTTCACGTTGAAAGGCAGCTTCACGGGTTCGTTGATTTTAATTTTGCTAAAGGTAATAACGATCTGCATCGCTTCCGGACGCAGCAATTCAATTCTTCTCCACAACGAAAAAGGAGAAGTGTATGGTATTTCATACTGTTGCTGTGTGATACGCAGGCTTGTAGAACTATCTGTGATAGTTTGCAGCACGGGAAGAAAGGTGCGGTTGAGCGTGAGACTGGTTGCTTGTGTTGCAGCTTCCCATTTCAGCAGATAAGAAGTATCCTTCCTCGTAACATCAAACTCTTTTCCATCCATAAACAATGGGGAGCCTTCTATCATATCCTGCATCACCTCAAACGTTACAGGAAGCGCAGTATAGGTCTTAAAAAAGTGATAATCCTTGCTGTAATATTCTCCATTTAAGCGATCTATCACACGAATAGAATCCTTCGTCATCAACACTCTTGCTACTTCCAACCCAAGCGCCGGCGACACAGAAATCCAGATCGCGCTGTCCTTCCTCATTCTTAAACTGGCGGTAAATTCTGTTTTATCAGTTCCCTGTACAATCTCCACTTTTGCTTTCCCGGTGAACCATTCAAAATTAAAAGCATGTCGTTGCATGCTGTCCAATATATCGCGTGAAGCATTGTTCTTAACAACCGGAGCTGACGGAGTGGAAGTAACTACCGAAGATGTTTTGCAACCTGCCAGCACGATAATAAAGATTGCACAGGTAATGCAACGTCTAATCATATAATTTTTTACCGGCAATCTTCTTGTCAATGGTTTCAGAATCCACATTTTTTTCTTTGGCTCTCATCCAGTATTGCACTGCTCCATTCACATCACCCATCTTGTACAGCACATCCCCGTAATGTTCGAGCACCGTTCCATCATCACCCGAGCCATTCTTCAACGATTTGTCAATCCATTCTTTCGCACCATCATAATCGCCGATTTTGTAAAGCACCCATCCATAGGTATCTTCATATGCAGCGGTGTTGGGAGCAATGGTATTGGCGCGTTGGGCCATCTTTTTTGCCTCATCCAGTTTTACACCACGCAGGGAAAGATAATAACTGTAGTTATTCAATACGTATGCATTCTGAGGATCAAAAATCAATGCCTGGTCATAACAACTATCGGAGGCAACGTGATTTTTCAGGTTATAATAAGCATCTCCCATTGAAGAATAAAGTTGTGCGATAAATTGCTTGTCTTCAGAACCTATTTCAGCGGCCTGGCCAAGTGAGGCAATCGCTTCTTTATATTGCTTCAGTTGCATGTTCGCATAACCGTTGAAATAATAGGCCATATTCTGATCCGGAAATAATTCAACGGCACGTTTACTCACTGCAAGCAAAGAATCCCTGTTTTGCTCACGATCATAGAGCAACATCACCTGCTGCCACACTATAAATTTACTATCGTCAATGTGCAACGATCTTTTGTATTCATCCAAGGCTTCATCGGGTTGATCATTCTGGTAAAGAATATCACCCATCAAGGCATGTCCTCTCGGATCTTCCGGGTGAATACTCACGAGCAACTTGCCCAGTTCAACCGCTTCGGATTTTTTTGCAGCATCCGTTTGCATCATGGGTAAAAAAGAAGCAAGCAATGAAATTTTAATAGCTGACTCCAGGTCAGGACTGGCAAAAGCACGCTTCAGCGCATTGAATGATTTATCATTATCACCCTTTTTCCGGTAGTAATCTGCCATTACTAAATTCGCACGTGGATTATCAGGATCAATGGCGATCATTTGTTGCAGCACTTCATAAGCCTTGTCCTCCATCTTATTGGACATGTAGAGGTCAACGAGCAACGAATAATATTTGGGTTCTTCAGGAAATGCTTCAATAAGATTTTTCAATTCCGCAGCAGCTTTGTCTGTCTTCCCAAGGCTGACCCACATTTTTTCTTTCTCCATTGAAATATCTTCATTCACCCCAAACTTCGATTCAATCTGGTTGAATACATTGATCGCTTCTTCTGTTTGTTTGTT
>JBDSEW010000213.1:0-12062 GCA_039919825.1 Chitinophagales bacterium
TGCCGCCAATAGAAGACCCCTGTGCATAATCCTGGTGGTAGTAATTCAACAGGTTGGATGCTCCGGCCTTTATGCTTAAAGCAGCAGTCGGTATTGCATAGGTTACCTGGGCATCAATGATGCTGCAGGCAGGAAGATAGCCATCGATGTTTTCCTGGTCTGTTACATTCGACCAGTTGTCAACTGCATCCGTCCACCGCCAGTTAATCATGAAACCAAGATGTTTGATCACATCCCGGTTACTGATACTCACATTGCTTTTAAAAGGTGGTGTGCGAATACCGGGCAAGTGCTTTCCCGGCATAACATTCGAATGAATCCAGGTGAAATTCCCTGTTAGTTTGTATCCCCTGGGAAGAAGGAATGATGCTCCCATTTCGATACCGTCCATTATTATTTTATCCGGCGAATTCACAACTGTCATAAAATTCTCTACCGCGCCAGAATCAATAGCGTAGGCGGCATCGATAAGATCAGCAGGGTTTCCGGGACCTCCAGACTTGGGTTTCACAAGCACCGTACTGAAGATGAATCCTGAGTATTCGTTGTGGAAATAATTAACATCGAAATAAAGCTGCTCACCGAACAACAACCGCTGGTAACCCAATTCTAATGTTTGCACTTTTTCCGGTTGTATATAATCATAAGGTGACTGTTGCAACACACCACTAAAATGATTTATAGCAGCATCGAGTGAATCAGGATAGATCATCAGGAAACTATCCACTAAACTATTAAAGATAACGGTAGATGCCTGGGTGAAGGAATTGTGTCGGGAATAATAGGGAGCATCAACAATGGCCGTTCCTCCCAGGCGATGCGACTTGGGAGATAACTGAATATCCATAAACTGGAGCTGCGGATCAGGAAGCCGGAAGCCGTATTGCCAGGAGGTGCGAAAATAATTTTGGTCACCAGGATGGTAAACTGCTGCCAATCTTGGTGCCCATACACCTTTGAAATTGTCGGCTTTGTCGAATCGCAATGCTGCAAGCAGCTTAAGGTGGTCGCGAAAAAGTTTTTTTGTTGCCTGCGCAAAAGCAGCATACTGGTTGACGATCAGCGGTTCGCCGGGTTCATCAATGAATATGGTTCCTTCAGAATTCAGTCGCGTAAGGCGATAATCTGCTCCGGCCACAAGGTCAACTATTTTAACTACACTGCTGAAATCGTATTCACTCTGAAGGCAGTATTTGGAAGATCGGTCAATCACCTTCGCTCCTCCCCTGGTGAAAGGTACCGCACGCAAACTATTCATTATATTTTCGAACGATTCTGTACCGGGAATAAGCCTTCCGATGTCTGCGTACTTTCTCGCCAGATCTAAATCTTTGTTCTCGTTGTATGCTTCTTTAAATGCGAGGAACCAAAGGCTGTCCGTTTTCCACTTTTTGTTGATGTTTACTGCCAATGAGTTGGCATTATATGAATCGCCGAGGTCATTGGCTAACGATGCAGCGCGAATGAAAAAATGAGCGCCTTTTAATTCCAGTTTATTGGTATACATCAATATATTCTTCAGATTGAACAGGTTGCTGTAAGAAGTGGTAGCCTGTGAAAAATTGAAAGCATAGGAAAGCTCCAGGTGATTATTCAACCTATAATTGGCGGCAGCATTTGCTTTGAATGAATAAGAGGCATTATCAATAAGGTCATGCACATAGTAACCTGTTCTTGACACATCAATCTTATGAACCTGTGCATCGGTAACAAGTGCCCGTTTGACTACTTCATCACCATAAATATTTACAGCATTGCGGGCTGGGTTATCAGGTCCTCTCAAATCATCATCCACATACAGGTAGATATCAGACGAATCTGTCAGCAACCAATCACTGCCCCGCAAATAACCTGCGTTCACTTTAAAGGCAAACCGACCGTTGAATGCCTTTGCGTAACGCAACTGCAAGTCCGTGTACAAAGCAGGATCATTGGAAACCGGGTCAGGCTGATTAAATCCATTTTTAACCTGGGCGGAAAACCCCTGGTAACGAAAAGGATCTTTGGTGGTGATGTAAACCAAACCATTGAAAGCATTGGCACCATACAATGCCGATGCCGGACCGGGAATCAACTCCACCTTTTCAATATCAAGATCGGTAGCTCCCAAAACATTGCCAAGCGGCCACCCTAAGCCTACCAGTGAATTATCAATACCATCGATTAACTGTACCAGGCGAAAGTTTGCATTGTTGTTGAAGCCACGCGTATTAATGGTTTTGTAAAGAATGGAATTGGTCAGCACATCTACTCCTTTATAATCAGGCAAGGCAGCATAAAAATTCTCCGCAGGTGTTTCTTTCACAGCATTCGCATCCATTTTAAGAATGGAAACAGGTGCCTCCAAAATAGTTTCGCTGACCCGCGAAGCCGTCACAACCACTTCTTTTGCTTCGAGGTGATTCTCTATCATTATAATATCAAGATGACTCGACGGTGCTGTTACTTTTATCTGTTGCGTTTCAAAACCTACATGGCTGATGTTCAAAATAAAATTATTCCTTACTCCGGGGACACTGAGCTGAAAGAATCCGCGCTGATCTGTGATAGTGCCTGTTGATCTGTCCTGTACAGAAATGGTAACACCCACCATTGCACGGGCTTCTTTGTCTTCCTTTACAAAACCTGTTACAGTCCATGTACTTTGTGAGAATACAGTGACAGGGATCAGAAACAAAATTGCAAATACAATTTTATCGAACAGCTGTTTTTTCATTCTTAAAGAATTGTGAAGCAGGTTTGCTTAAGATCATGCTGTACAACATGCACTAATTTCGCCTGTATGTTGATCTTTTACAATAGGAAATATACTAAACTCTGCCTATTATTTTTAAGTTTTTTTGAATATGAGGTTATTTTACTGCATTTGCAGGCTGTAAGAAATGTCTGCCGTATAAATCCGGTTATACCAATTCATTTCATGAATTCTTTTTTGCCGCGTGAAATTAACTCCTTGATTCAAAGAGTTGAAATAACCAATTATGGTTTCAAATCCAACTGGAGCAGATCTACCTGTATCGATACCAGGTATGCCTGCGAAACGGAATCAGGAATGTTCCAGGCCATCACCTTAAGGCCTTTCTTATGCAGCAAATACATTTTATCGTTATCCAGTAAATCACCGAAATTTGATTTGTAGGAAATCCCGTCAAGGTCATTGTCCAGAGCTACCAGCATTTGTTTTTCAAAATTCCCAAAAGAGTAGATGAATGTTTGCACATTGCTATTTTTTGACTTTGCCCAGTTTAACACCGACGCAAGCTGATTTTCAAATAATAAATAAGATGTGAGTCCATATTTTTCTCCCAATGCAATTACCTGTTCTGTTTCCAGCCGCATCAGTCCTTCAATATCCAGTGTACCTGCATTGCAGGGTACCCAACCTTTCATATCGATGCTGATGTATTTATAAATGTTGTTTTCCTTCATGTATTTCATTACATCCTCCAGTTTTGTATAACTGATGTCGGCAGTATCACACGTGGTGATGCTTTCAATTTCAGCGTCTGTTACAGCTACAAAGCATTTCACTTCACCTCCGCAAAACAATACATCTGAAGAATGACTGAGCCATATTGTATGGTTCTTGCTAATTTGGACGTCCACCTCAATTCCATCATTACCCGGCAATGCATTGATACAGGATTCAAATGTATTTTCACGGTAGATGGCATTGCCTCCTCCCCGGTGCGCCAGTATTTTCGAACCTTCAAACAAGACAGGATCATCGGTGTAATAATTTATTTTTTTGCATTGACTCATAAACAATGCACCTGTAAACCAAAGAAATATTATGACAGTTACTTTCATCTTAAGCGGTAAGCAATTTGTAAACTAAAAGAAGGCTGGTATTCCAGCGGCCAACCTACTTCCTCATAGGTTTTTCGTTCGTAATAGAGTTTTGCATTATAAACCAACCCTGCCGATCCGCATACTTGAAGTGCGTGTGCCAGGTTATAAGTAACACGCAGTTCAGGCCCTATAGCGATAAAAAGAAAGCGGTTGTAGTCATTGTTCAGATACCAGGTAATGACCTTAGGTTGAAAATATATTTTCATTACAGACAACTCCTCCTTCTTAAACAATGGAATGCCAACATCTGCATACATCATTACATACAATTCATTTTCCAGGTTCCATGGTTTTATTCCGACTGCGACTTCGAAATAATGATTGCGTGAAAAGCCAACATTCACTCCGGAGTAGACTGATTCATAGTTACCGATACCTGCGAGAAGGCTCAGGGAATGCTTAGCAGTATTGTCCTGTGCCAGGGTTGCCGTAGTACAAAAAATAAAGCCAGTGCAAAGCCTGAGAAAGAAGTAACCGGACGATTGAATGATGTTCTTACTGGTGATCACCATGATAAAATAATTCTATAGTGAAAATACTGATATTATTAAGCAGCAATAACACTTCTCCGTGATGAGCGAGTTAACGTTCGTTTGAAAATGATCCTGAAATGTTACAATGGCTACACCAACCTTCTACACGATGAACCACGCTGGCCAGCCATGTTGAATAGCCTTCGCAAACTTTGTGCGATTACTGAGGTTCTATACAGCAAAAAATATTTTATCGCAAAGAACCGCAGCAAAAAGCGCAATCAACTCCAGGCGTTTCGGCTTCACTCAAGGACCCGTTGCGGCAACGATTTAATATTTAATGATTACAACCACAAAAACTTTCTACTCCCTGATGATTTTTTTCACAGTGGAATGCAATCCATCATTCAGCTCGACTAAATAAACACCGGCAGGCCATTGTTTCACACTGACCTCGAGGAACTCTTCTTCAAGATCGAACGCATCATTTCTATACATTGTAGTTCCTAACATATTGCGAATGATCACCGATGAATTACCTTCTCCGCTGGTTTGAATAGTAACCTGGCCTGATGAAGGAACAGGATACACGGAAAACATTTCAACCATTGCTGCTTCCTCTAATGAAATTTTAAATGGAAGTGTGGTGAAGGTATCCAATGCAGAATGGGCAGACTTATCATCCGGCAAACCTGTGCAATGGGTAGTCACACGCCATTCATAGGAGGTGTTGGGGGCAAGGTTATTCAGCTTCAAATTTGTTTCCGAAGTAGCTTTGGATTTCCAGGAAGTTGTTCCCAAAACCCGGCGCTGAATTTTGTAGGAGGTGGCACCGGTAGCATCGCCCCAGCTTACTTTCGCACTTACATCAGTGATCTTTTTTGTTTTCATCGTGTAGCCGGTAATTTTGCTGCACGGGTTCCATTCGTATTTGTGGATGCGATAACACTTCTGTTTAGAAGATTCAAAGGACATTTCCCAAACAATATTTTTATTTACATCCACTTCTGTATGGTTGGGTATTCCAACATTGGGGGTAATCAGACCCCAGTTGATGATAGTATTTCCGTTTGGTAAACGCTGTGCATTGCCTGTTGCGGCGCCATACACATGAAATCCATTTACATCCGGATGCTCATAATACCAGGCGAGCGTGGCAACCTTGGTGACTTGATTAAGTGCATATTCTTTGGCACTGGAAATCAGTGGAGATAGATAATTTCCATTGTTGAAGATCAGAATGTTTCCGTTGGGTAACCGCCGCAGATCATGTTGTGATGAAAAGTGCTGTGGAATATTATCATTCACAAAAGTAAACTGGTTGTTTTCACCACCCATGCGCCAGATGATATCACCTGTATCATGGTTGATCTTGGTTAATTCATCCATGTTGCGTGAAGAGATCAAAATATTACCGTCAAAATCGCGGTCAACTGAATTACAGTGCACATAGTCCACCTGTACATTGGTGAGCGGAGTATGCGAATTGGCGTCGGTAAAAAGGAAATGATCCCAGCTTCTCCATTCAAATACTACGTCGCGATTGGCATCCTGTTCCTGCAGCACGAGGCCCTGCACCTTTGCATTGGATACTCCACCATAGGCCGTCATATTTATGGTTTGAGTGTTATAGGCCATCAGGAATACATGGCCATCCGGATACATCATCACATCATGGCCCTGTGTTTCCAGTTCATAACCATTTTTGCATTGCACTGAATCGATGAGGTTATAATTGGAATCCAATACCATCCACTGTGCAGTGTCAGCAAAATAAGTCATGTATCCGTTTGCATTCAGCTTAAAATCAGAACCAAACTGACCAAGATCACGCGCCCAAAGAATCGTTCCATCATTTTCGATAATAGTAGCAAAGGAATTGGTACCCGGAATTTCGGTTACCTGGTCTTCCTTGTTGCGGTAAAAAATCTGGCCGGGAGCAGGATTGTTGTTAACGCTGATTACGTAGGTAGGCATCGAATCCAATGGATAGGTAACATCTTCTTCATTTTTTTCAAATGGGTTATATCCAAAATCTTCCATGAATGTTTGTGCCCTCATTTCACGGTATATCTTTTCATCCTCTGCCGTTGGCTTATTTCTGATCTGAAATGTGAAGGAGGTTCCCTCAATCTTTTCACCGGTTGCCTTCCTTATTTTAGCATTCACTACAACGGAAACAGTTTCTCCAAAATCAAATTTGGGTTCCGGTTTAATCACTACAGATTTATCATCGTCCGATAACCTCACACTCCAGGAATGAATGCCACTTGATGAACCCTTAATTTTGATAAGATTGTTATCTGCAAGAGTAGCCCTGTCAATGAAACTTCCGTTTTTCAGAATGATGCCTGTTTGAGGATTGTGATACTGCGAACCGGGTACCGGATAAACATAGTTGAACTGAGCGGAAGCCGTTTGAAAGGCAAGAGAGCAAATAAAAAGTGTAAGAATTTGTTTCATAGCCGATATTTTAAAAGGGGTTTAATGAATTAATCTTAAATTATAGAATGAATTACTAATTAAAGGTTTCTGGAGTTTCAGGTTTTCTGTATTACAGATTAACAGAGTAACAGAATAACAAAGTAAAGATAAATAATTTCGCCCTTTTTACATTGTGGAAACAGCTTGGTTATGATACTGGTCCTATTCTCTGAATATAGATAGCGTTTCGCTTGACTTTAGAATAATTTGACAGGTACTTGCAGGCCCAACGTAAAAATATATTCGGCCGACCACCAGTGCTGGCTGGCTCTACCATCTCCGTATAGCAAAACACTAAAATAATTGGCATAGCATCCTTTCATAGTTGTTTCCAGGAAAGCATATTTCAGAAAATCATACCGTAATCCTATTTCCCCTCCAACTACGAAACCTGCTACGTGATACGTATCGTCGCGGTGATTACCTGCAATCCAGGAGTCAGTACGTGGCAACACAAAACCACCTCCGGCTTTTGCTACCGCACTCAGCCAGTGAAGCTGATTATTGGAATGAACGATGTTGAACCTCTTAACCACATCCAGCATGGCATAGTTGGCACCGTTGGTGTGCTCATACCGGATAAAATCATGAACCAACGTAGTGTCCTGGTCATAATATTCACCGCGGAAATCGCCTGTCATATGCACGTTTTGATCTTCTATCATTACGTATTTCACATGGTCATAGTTGATCTCGATACCGAGATCCTTTTTGTTGTTAAACCAATAGCCTATACGAAAAGAATACTGCGGAATAGTTATGTCTTCATGCAAAAGGTCCTTCAATCCGGGGCGATCTTCAGCCTTTACATTGTACAGTGTGAAATCATAATTGTCCGTCGTATGGTCTTCAAAATGAATGTCGCTTTTCGAAAACCAATCGAGGTTATAACCTCCAGTTATATAAAATGTTCCTTTACCGGATGGTGCCATGCCGGCGCAATTGCAGGAAGCCTCCTCTTGTGCGGTTACTTCAGTTGGCAAAAGGTAAAATGCAACAAGCAGGAAAAGGAAGTATTGCAAACAAATGTAGCTTTTCATTCGGGGGAACAAGATATGTCTGCCAGAAATAATGACTGATGAAAAATGAGAAAATCTGTTTCGCATGAATAAAGCAGGGAAAGAAAGAAATGAGTTACCGGCTCAAATTAACAAAAGCAGTTTGAAACAAACACTTTCTAATTCATGTTATCTCAAAAATTGTTTTCTTCCTGATTAAGCGCATGCTGACAATGCTGTATAACAGCAAGCAAAAATTCTTTACTCTGGTATGAACAAATTTCTTTGCATGATGATTTAAAGGATCATCTATTTAAAAACAATCCTCGCAATTTTTCCATCTGCCCCGGCACACCAGGCAACTTTCCCGGTAGGTGAGAATTGCAGGACATTATAATTATCTATGACCGGATTATTATTTACATCCTTTACTTCCTCCCAATGCATGCCGCCATCATTTGAAATGTAAATTCCGGGACGTGCTGCAATCAGCAATGTATTAGCATTTGAAAAGGGTTGGTACTGAACACAGGAACAAAATCCCGGCGCTGTTCCATCGCTGATAAGTTGCCAGCTTTTACCATTGTCGTTGCTTATTGCCTTTGTATTCCGGTTTAACTGAGGTTGCTCATAATTTCCACCGGCAATAATGCCGTGCTTCTGGTCATAAAAGTCGATGGAGAAAATTCCTGTAAGTTGTTCACCCTGTACTATGGCTGTTTCAACAGCCTCCCAGGTTTTTCCTTTATCATCCGAATGCAACACCCGTGATTGTGTACCTCCTGTGGCGATCCAGCTATTTTTTTTGAAGATTGCCAGGCAAGTGTTACTGGCTGCAAAACACGCTTCGCCTGTCAAAGCATTCGGTAATTGCTTACATGGAACCTGGTTCCAGCTCTCGCCACCATCGCCGGTGATGAGTATAGTAAAACATCCATTGATCGGATCACCTGTAGCAATGCCATTTTTCGCATCCCAGAATTTTAATGCATCGAAAAAGATCTCCTTGTTTTCATTCGTGTAAACAGTTTTCCAGGTTTTACCATGATCTGACGATTTCAGTAAAAAGGCAGGACTTCCTGCGTTTAGCAGCAAAATAGTATAGGAATTAGTGACGGCCATGGCCCGGAAATCCGGCTTACCTCCTGCCATCTTTATCGAATCGATGTGCCAATGTCTTCCGCTGTCTTCAGTATAACCGTAGCATCCTTCTGATCCGGCAAACCACATAGTAGAGTCATTAGTTACAGCAATCGCCCTGATACTTGTATGAACCGAAAGTGTAAATTGTTCAAGTGCCTGGGAATAAGTTTTGATCTGTAGCAAGAAGCAACATGAAAAAATCAAACTTATCTTTTGAATCATGCGGTTATGAATCATAAATTTTTTTGAACACCTTTCTTTGAGAATTGTTTGCTGTCACTACATTCAAAAATGGTTCTTTTTTCCTTCCAAATTCAAATCAACTATTCTGATCGGGCTTCGCTAAACCAAATTCTTCCTCAAATCCTTTTTTAATTCACCCTGCAACACTTACTTTGTACCTGGAGAACCAAACATCACATGGCATCATTTGAAACAACGGCGTTGAAATTTCTGGCAAAAATCTGCATTCCGCTCGCACGTTTTTCCTTTTTTGTGGTGTACTTCGGGTTTGGTTTGCTGAAGGTGTTGAAATTAAGTCCTGCTGAAGGGCTTGTGCATGAACTGTGGTCGCAAACGCTTTCATTTATCCCTTTTGATGGATTTGTGCTCTTTTTTTCGCTGTATGAAATGGCTATTGGTATTGCCTTTCTATTTCCGGGGCTTGAACGGCTTGCCTTATATTTACTTCTTCCACACATGATCACCACGTTTGGTCCACTCGTATTACTTCCTGAATATACCTGGAAAGCTTTTTTAGTGCCTACCCTTGCAGGACATTACATTATCAAAAACCTGATTCTGATTGCGCTTGGAATTGCCCTTGCTGCTTACGTGGGTCACTTTGGATCAAAAGATAAGCTCGTTACAAACACAATTCCTGAATAAACGTAGCAGCGCTATTTACAGGGACGATGCTGCACTTGCTTTCGAAAGTACGGGCAATTAAAACACTGTTTCTGCGAAAAGGAAAATGAATGGTAAATTTGCAAGGCAAATCACGGAAGAAGTATTGCTGAAAGACGCGTAAAACCGTCAAAAAAAGAAATCAGAAACCAGATGTCATTAGAAATAAAAGTCCCGACTGTAGGAGAATCCATCAACGAAGTAACGCTTGCAAAATGGCTGAAGGCAGATGGCGCAGTGGTGCAGCAGGATGAGGTAATCTGTGAGCTGGAATCGGAAAAAGCCACGTTCGAGTTAACTGCTGAAAAAAGTGGCCAGCTGAAAATTGTTGCCCCTGAAAAAGCAGTGCTGAAGATTGGTGACCTTATTTGCACAATAGATACGAGTGTACCTGTGCCGGAAGAAAAAGCTGCCGTTCCTGCTAAGGAAGAGAAAAAGGAAGAAAAGAAACCAGAGCCGGTTAAAGAAGTGGTTAAGGAAACAGCACCTGCAAAAGATAGCTACGCGAAAAATGTTCCTTCACCCGCTGCGGAAAAGATGATGAAAGAAACAGCAGTTGCGGTAGAAAATGGAACAGGAAAAGACGGCAGAATTACAAAAGCAGATGTAATGACTGCATTGAAGAATGGTCAGCCTGTTCCGAAAAAATCAGTTGGCCGCGGGGAGCGCAGGGTGTCGATGAGCTCGTTGCGTAAAACTATCAGCAAGCATTTGGTGGCAGCAAAGAATACCACAGCCATGCTCACCACGTTCAACGAAGTGGACATGAAACTCATCATGGACATTCGTTCGAAATACAAAGATGCATTCAAAGAAAAAAACGGTGTGGGATTGGGGTTCATGAGTTTCTTTGCAAAAGCTGTTTGTTATGCTTTACAGGAATGGCCTGCGGTGAATGCATTCATTGATGGGGATGATATTATTTACCACGACTTCTGCGACATTTCCATCGCTGTTTCCACACCAAAAGGATTGGTAGTGCCGGTGATCAGGAATGCCGAATCACTTTCATTTGCAGGAATTGAGGCCAAAGTAGCTGACCTTGCAAAACGGGGCCGGGAAAATAAACTATCGCTGGAAGAAATGACAGGAGGCACTTTCACCATTACCAATGGTGGTGTATTTGGTTCTCTTATGTCAACACCCATTATCAATATTCCGCAGTCGGCAATTTTGGGTATGCACAAGATACAGGAACGGCCGATGGTGATTGATGGACAAATTGTGGTGAGACCGATGATGTATGTGGCACTCAGTTATGATCACCGAACAATTGATGGTCGTGAGTCGGTGAGCTTCCTGGTGCGCGTGAAAGAGTTACTGGAAAATCCACAGCAATTGCTGATCGGTGATGATCCGGTGAAAACGATGCTGGAGCTGTAACACGCCTCCATTTTTAGGAACAACCTTTATTATTAACTGAACCTTTGCAGAACTTCTCCACTTGGCCTCCGAACTGCTCAAATCTTTTAAAACATCCGGTGCTGTTGCTTTCAGTTCACCGCGACTTGTAAAAAAAATTATCAGCAATATTGACTTTTCAAGGGCAACGCGCATCATAGAGCTGGGGCCGGGGAACGGTCGCATAACTGATGACCTGTTGCACCTTATGCGTAAGGATGCAATACTTTATGCATTTGAAGTGAATAAAGCATTTTGCCAGGATTTGGAGAAGCTGAATGATAAACGGCTGAAAGTTTTCAATGAGTCAGCTGCTCACATCCAGGATTTTATCAGTGACGATCCGCATGGTGGCATCACCTATATTGTTTCTTCTATTCCATTTGGCATTTTACCTGAAGTGGAATGCGACAAGATCATGAAATCCATTCATGGAGTTTCCGACAAGCAAACCATCTTTATTCAATATTCCTATTCTATTATTCAATACCGGCGGTACAAAAAATATTTCCCGCACTTAAAGGTGCAGTTTGAACTCATCAATATTCCCCCCGCATTTGTATTTATCGGACGACAGTGACATCTATTTGAAGATTTCATTATTCACTCCTTTATTCACTACATAATTGGAGAAGGTAAGCGTGATTCTTCCTTTTCCATCACCTGATTTTGATTTATCAGTGGCTGACCGGTTCAGATCTACAGCAAGCGCTTTGGGAACTTTAAACTTACCGACATCTACCGTAAAAAGCATTTTATCCGGTAATGCATAGGTACTCATGCTCCCATACGTATTTTCAATCAG
>JBDSEW010000262.1:0-11988 GCA_039919825.1 Chitinophagales bacterium
AATGCCGGCAGAAAAGTGCTGCAGGTTAAGGGTATGAAGGCTGCCTGGTGAAAAGGAAGGTGGGATTTCAGTGGCAATTATTTTTCCAACTACATCATAGATTTCAACCTGCCTGCATCCATCCAGTTGCAAACGATAACTCAGTAGTTCGCTGGCTGGGTTTGGAAAAATTGTTACTGCGTTGGACAATAGCGGATCAGGAATCCCCACCATCCAGAAGGAAAGAATGCCGGCTGTGTCTTTACAGTTAGTGAGGTCAGTTATCACGACTGTAAAAATTCCACTTTGTTGCGGAGTGTACTGTTGCGCGGTGGCTCCTGAGATCGGTGACAACGTGGTTACCGTATTGCCGAATAACCATTGATACGACACATTGCTGACACTGCAACTCATGGTTATACCATCAGTAGAAATTTCAGGATGTTCAGGACTTACGGTTACGGTAACAGTATTGGAAGCATGCGCCATCGCACCATTGTAACTTTCTTCCAGCTGATATAATCCTGAAGCAGTGGCCACATAAGAATGGGTAGTTGCTCCATCAATCACTGCATTGTTTTTTTTCCATTGATAAGAATGGCAGGCATTGTTGGTGGTGGCAGTAAGTGTTACTTGTCCGCCGTTGCAAAAGCTGGTAGCGCCTGAAGCATTCACCACCGGTGATTGAGTAATGGGACTCACGCGCACCCATACAGAATAACTTCTTGCAGGAAGATCGATATACACCTGGCTACTGCCACTTACAATGGCATACGGAAAATTGGAACGGCTCAGCACATCAACGAGTGTGTCACCAGTATGCAAATGATACGGACTTCCCGTATTCAAAGCGATGTCCACTTTAAGGGGAGATCCGGAAAAATTAATGGCCACAACCACATCACGGCCTGGGAGGCAGGTACTGGTCATGTTAGAGAGCTGGTAGATCAATGACGTAGATGCACCACCACTGAAATAACTGGCAGCATAAGGCGTATTAAAGCGTGTGAGGTAATCGGCATCCTGCGCGCCCTGAATAAAATTGTAATGGGTGCGCATTAGTTTATTAATGTCGCTGGTGTAGGTTGGATGATCACTGTCGTAATAATCTGACCAGTACACACAGGGAATACCCACTGTCGGATTAGTAAGAATGTAAGCATATCCAAGAACCGGATCAGCGTCGGTTGACTGCGGCTCTTCCCTGAAGTCATGGTTGTTTACAAACGTGACAATATTTTTTCGGTATATCTGCTGGCTTCCGTGCATGCCACTTGCAAAAATATTCCGGGCGTCATAACCGAATGCGTCACAGGCATCACGTATGCTGGCCTGCAGGTTGAAATCAAAAAGGCTGAAATACATTGCATCTTTCGTATCCTGGTCCATGTAGCTGTAAACAGCTTCGAGTCTTGTCTTAAGCGCTGACGCATCGTAATCATAGCTCTCTCCCACTATAATCTCTGGGTTATCATTCTGATCATGCAAATAATCCAGCAGGTTGCCGGTGAACTCGGGTGTGAAATTTTTCACGGCATCTAACCGCAATCCTTTCACACCTACATCTTCCATCATCCATTTGGTCCATACCTGTAACGTATCTATTGTAGCAGGATAGTATTGATCCAGATCGTTGTAAAACAACATAGCATCCCAGTCACCACACAGGCAGGTTGGATTTCCATTCGGTTTGAAGTTGAGGTAGCTCATATCACCCCTCTGGCTGGGTGTAGCACTGAAGTTGGTATAGGTTTGATAGCGGAGCTGGCTTTGCACATCAGCACTGTTGCCGGAATACCAGATGCCATAAATGAAATGATCCGCATAATTTCCATCGTCATTGGTGATGGAAATAAAAAGTGTATCACTTTCATGAAAATAATCAGCACCAGTTATGGTCAGTTCAAACTCATCTGTTCCGCAACCACCTGCATCAACTTTTGCTTTCATGTTTCTTCCAAGAGAAATATTATCATTTAACTCACCGCAATCACCACCACCGTTATTTGCTGTTTCTGTTAAATCAGGCAGGTTGGCCCAGCCTTTTTTCTTGCTATATATATAAACAGTATAAGGCTTATTGTAGTAGTCGGTACTTCCAGACGCAGAATGAATTTTAAAATAATAAATTCCGGAATCGAGATCAGTTGTGCCACCTATCGGGAGAATACATTTGAAGCGGTCGGAAGGATAACAGCTCTCACCATTGTTGTGTTTAGTAAGGTTATAGTTTTCAATCCATCCTTCTACGGCATCATTGTTTTGGAGCTTGCCGTTGGCACGATGGTTATAGATCATGTCGGCAATCGGAGTGATGTTGTACAGCGCCAATGAATCCATCATCTTATCAATTCGCATGCGGTTGCCAAAGGCGGTGTTGCTTCCATAGGTTCCACCGAGGTTGAACAAATCATAGATGTCGTAGCCATTGCTGTAACCACCATTTCCCGCTAAACTCATCGGAGGTATCCAAATTGAATTGTAGCCGGCGTCAGAAAGTTTATGCGCGCGTTGTGCAATTGTATCCACCCACCATTTTCCATTGCCGGTTTTCGGATAGTCCCAATACCAGCCCTGCAGCATAATGTCTTGCGATTGAGCGTGGACGAAGGAAGCAAGCGCCAGGATTATAGTGAAGAGACTTTTTTTCATTGTGAATGGGATAACCGGATGAGCTTCGAAATTACTTTGTTGGTATGAATAACTGAGTATGGAAAAGGTAATAATTGCAGATGGTTCTTAATCGTTTATGTTTGCTTTATGAAGTGTTTACAAAACCTTATAGGCTGGTTAAAAATGAATGAACTACTCCGCCGCAGAGCAGCGGAGTATCAAAGCTAATTTTATGTTTCGCCCCAGAGGGGCGGGGAATTAAACCCAAAGAGATTAAAATGAACCACAAAGACTTTAATGGCACTAAGGTGCACGAAATAATTCGCTTAGTGTTACTTAGTGTTTTTTGTGCCTTAGTGGTTTATTTAAATTTTTGGAAATGATTTTTAAACAGCTTCTTAGAGGCTGTTTTGAAATCAATAAGAATAAATATTATGAAGTGAATGCCTTGGTTGCTCAATCAATTTTTATAGCCTCACCCCCAGCCCCTCTCCAATGGAGAGGGGAGCCACTCACTCCAAGCAGCAACTACCTAATAAAAATAATTACCCTTTCAAAACAGCCTTTAATAGGTTTTTAAAAAAAACCTATAAGGTTTGAATCATTTTATTCAGAGAATGGCATCTACCAGGTTAATGTGATTTTTTCATTTGAATTTTTTACCATCACCACCGGCATTTGTTGCTTATCCGTTTCATGCATGATGGAAATATTTTCACGTGTCACTTTCACTGCATTTCCATTTAACTGCACTTCATTTTTCATTTCTTCAAATCCATGAAGTACCATCCTGATGTTTTTGAAATGTGAAGCGTAACTGCCTTCCACTTTGTCCAATACAATCTGTTTGGAAGAAGGATTAATCGTCATCACTCTTTTATAATAGCCACCACTTTGATAGTCATACCGGTCTCCTGCATCTTCATAATAAATAAAATGATTGTCAACATCACTGTTGTAGACATACAATACCAATGTATCAGCAGGTTGCTGTGCAGTGGTTTGAATTTGTGATTGCATCGGAATAAAACTTCCTTCTTTTACAAACACCGGTAATTTTTCGAGTGGTGCATCACTGATGAACTGTGTATTGCCGGAATATTTTTTTCCAGTGTATAGATCGTACCAGTTTCCTTCCGGCAAATAAACATTGGCGGCGCGTACGGTGCTTTTACAGGAAGCCACCAGCAAGGAAGGACCGGAAAGAAATTCATTTTCAAATTCACCCCAATAAACTTTTTCATCCATCGTATAATCAATAGCAAGCGTACGCTGCACCGGCATGCCCGATTGTGAAGCTTCATAAAAAGAAGCATAGAGGTAGGGTAGCAGGCGGTAACGCAACGAGATGTAATTTCTGGCAATGGTTTCAATGTCTTCACCGTAGCTCCACGGTTCTGAGTCGCGCAGTCCGAACATTTTATGGCTGCGGTAAAATGGACTGAATGCAGCTATGGAAATCCATCTTGCAAATAATTCAGGAGTTGCTTCAGTCGTAAAGCCGCTCACATCGGCGCCGGCAAATGGAATACCACTTACCCCCAGCGAACTTACCATGCGAACAGCGAGCAGCAGGTGATCGTCAGTTCCAACGTTGTCGCCGGTCCAGATAGCAGTATAACGCTGCAAGCCTGCATAGCCTGCACGGGTAAGCACAAAGGGGCGTCTTCCATTCAACAAATCTTTTGTGCCCTCAAATGTGGCGCGTGTCATTTCCAATCCGTAAATGTTATGCGCCATCTTATGTGTTATCGGATGCCCGTCTCCTTCAAACTGAATGTTGTTCGGCACCTTTTGTCCCCACGTAGCAAACTCATTCATGTCGCACCAGAAACCATCAATACCCTGGTCAATATTTTCCTTGAACAATTTACCCCACCAGATTCTTGATGACGGTTTTGTGTAATCTGTGAATGCACACCAGCCTGGCCATACTTGTCCACTGTAAACGGTTCCATCCGGATACTTTACAAAGTGATCGTTCTTCAATCCTTCTTCATAAGCGGCATAATCCTTTTCTACTTTAATGCCCGGATCTATGATCACCACATTCTTAAAGCCGAGCTGATCCATCTTTGTCAGCATGCCTTTAGGATCGGGGAAACGGTTCTTGTCCCAGGTAAATACTTTATACCGCTCCATATAATGAATGTCAAACCAGATCACATCGCAGGGAATATTTTTATCCCTGAAAGTTTGTGCGAGCGTAAGCACTTCACTTTGCGGGAAGTAACTCCACCGGCATTGCTGAAACCCCAGCGACCACAACGGAGGCAAAGGCATACGGCCGGTAAGCCATGTATAAGATTCAATGATCTTTGCAACGCTTGAGTTATAGATGAGATAATAATTCATGTCGCCGTTTTCGCAGGTAAAAAAAGAATTGCGTTCCTGCGAAGCGCCAAAATTAAAATGTGTTTTTGAAGAATTATCCAGGAAGATTCCATACATCAATGAATCGTGAATACCGATATAAAACGGGATGGTGGAATACAACGGGTCTGCAGAAACTATATAACCCGGCACATCCGAATTCCAGTGGCTATAACCATTTCCCCTCCTGTTCAGCCCGCCTGTTTTTTCTCCAAGGCCAATAAATTTTTCGTTGGGAAAAAGCTTTTTGTAGGTAGTAATCTCTTCATCGATAAACGAAGTGCCGAATGCACCATCATCCGCATTCACTAATTGCATTGCTTTATTATAGAGTGATACACGTACCGGCTTTTTACTGATCACCAGCACCAGCGAATCCGTAGTAAGCGTTACTTTTTCCTTTTCGTCTGCCAATGAAAACTTTGTTTCTGCTTTCGGAGCTGCTGAAACAGCATAGGAGAAATCATCAAATGAACTGTTCCTCGTGACATCAATCTTTATCACATTGGATGAATAGACAGTGGCTTTTAAATTTCCATAGTCCGTTTGCACTATCACACCTCCTGAGATTTTTTTTATTGATTTCAGGTTACCAAGACTCCGGCTGAGCGATTGGGCAGAGAGCTGACTAACCAATGGAAAAAACAGGAGGAGTAATAATATTTTTTTCATGTAGTGCGGTGTGGTTGATGAACTTTTCACATTTTGACAAACCTACTTATTTGCACATGATTTATCAAACGAAGAAGCAGGAGTCTGCAAGCCTGCCGGAATATTTCTATGGAAAGCTACCTGTATGAACCTGTCGCAGATTAAACTCAACAGGTCAAACAGCAAAGAAAATTATAACGCCAATTCCTGATAAAGAAACTAAAACATGATTCATCTCATACGCACTCAGCGAATGTTGTACAGAAACAAGCATCCTGGTATTGTTTAGTTAATTTTCACATACATATCACGGCTTCTTAAACATAGTAAGAACTGCTATTTTTTTGTAATTTTTTTGTGGCAGTTCATAAACATTCGGTTTATTAAATGTTTATTATTGTACTCGACTAAAAACAAATCCAATTCTCTCATGAAAAAGACTTTTACAATCATTCCTTTACTAATTGCGCTCTTTTTGTGCATTTGCACCCTTGGGGTGGTGGCGCAAAATGGCTCTGTAGCTGGAAAGGTGATCGATGAAAAATCGGAACCTGTTTCCTATGCTACAATAATCCTGAAGGGAACATCGTACGGGGCAAACACAGACGATGACGGAATGTATGAGATTAACAACGTTCCAACGGGCACCTACACACTTGAAATAAGTTATGTAGGCTATGCAACGTATAACGAGTCGGTAACAGTAACTGCCGGAAGTGTTACGGCAAATATTCAATTAAAGACTGATTACCTGTCTCTTAATGAAGTGGTAGTGGTTGGTTACGGAACAAAGCAGATTAAAGACCTTACCGGCGCTGTCACTTCAGTTGGAACGAAAGATTTCTCGAAGGGTGCTGTTACTTCTCCTGAAGCGCTTATTACAGGTAAGGTTGCCGGTATAGAAATTACTTCGGGTGGTGGCGCACCAGGTGCTGGTCAGAAAATCAAGGTAAGAGGTGGTTCTTCACTCAATGCAAGCAATGAACCGCTGATTGTAATTGAT
This sequence comes from Chitinophagales bacterium, assembly GCA_039919825.1. Lineage (GTDB taxonomy): Bacteria > Bacteroidota > Bacteroidia > Chitinophagales > UBA10324 > JACCZZ01. The sequence goes on from JBDSEW010000262.1 coordinate 6,620, forward strand.
GGTGTACCTGTAGACAACGCTACTAAATCTGACGGATCTTCTTCTATCGCAGGTGCGGCAAATCCTTTGAGCCTGATCAATCCCAATGACATAGAAAACATTACCGTATTAAAGGACGCATCTGCTGCTGCCATTTATGGATCACGTGCAGCCAATGGGGTAATAATTATTACCACTAAGAAGGGTTTAGCTGGTTCTAAACTGGGCGTACAGTATACTGCCAATGCTTCCGTCTCAACCATACCGGAATACCTGGATGTACTCACGGGAGATGAACTGCGGGCGCTTATTGAAGAAACGGGAAATGATAAACAAAAAGGTTTGGTAGGAACGGAGAATACCGACTGGCAGAAAGCCATTTACAGGACTCCCCTCAGTCTTGATCAAAACCTGAGCTTCACTGGTGGTATTAAAGACCTTCCTTACCGGCTTACTTTTGGATACCTTGATGAACAGGGTATTTTGCTACGTTCAAAACTCGAACGGACCAGTGTCGGCCTGAACATGAGTCCTGCTTTTCTGGATGACCATCTTAAGGTCCAGATCAACACCAAGTTTGCTTATACCAATAACTTTTTCACTAACAATGGTGCCATTGGTTCTTCAGTAAATTTTGATCCAACACAACCGATTTACCAGGCTAATAAATTTGGCGGATATTTTGAGTGGGTTGATGTAGCCGGCAATCCGAACACGCTGGCTCCAAAAAATCCGTTGGGCTTAATTTATCAGAAGGACGACGAAAGCAATGTGTACCGGTTTATAGGGAATGTTCAATTTGATTATAAAATGCACTTTCTTCCTGAATTGCGGGCTAACCTAAACCTGGGTACGGATCTCTCACGAAGCGATGGAACCATTTTTATTCCTGCTTCTGCTGCTTCTGACTATACCAGGAAAGGACAGATGAAATTCTATGATCAGAAAAAAAATAATAAGCTCCTGGAATTTTATCTCAACTATAACAAGGATGTGGAATCCATTCACAGCAACTTTGACCTGACTGCCGGATATTCTTACCAGGACTGGCTGAGGGCCGAACCCATTACTCCTTTCCAGAATGAAGACGGAATTGATGTTGGTTATCCGGACCTCAACGCCCTCGGAGATACAGTTACTCCCGGAAGTATTGCCTTTAAAACCCAGAATACCCTGATCTCTTTTTACGGAAGATTAAATTATACTTTGTTTGACAGGTATCTTCTTACCGCAACGCTCAGGGATGATGGATCTTCCCGGTTCAGCCCGGATAATCGCTGGGGACTATTTCCCTCTCTTGCTCTTGCATGGAGAATCAGTGATGAAGCGTTCCTGAAAAACTCCGGAGCACTTTCTAATCTTAAACTCAGGCTTGGTTACGGTGTAACCGGCCAACAGGATATTTTCAATGACTATCCTTACATCGCCAACTATAACCAGGGTGAAAGCACTGCCCAGTATCCTTTCGGAGATACCTACTACAATGTGCTGCGGCCTGATGGTTACGATGCCAATATTAAATGGGAAGAAACAGTTACCTATAACGTCGGTCTTGATTTCGGTTTTGCAAATGGCAGAATCAATGGAAGCATTGATGTTTATAAAAAACTGACTGATGATCTGTTGGCTGTAATTCCTGTTCCGGCAGGCACCAACTTTACCAATAATATTCTTACCAATGTAGGCAGCCTCGAAAACCAGGGTATTGAATTAACACTGAACCTCATTCCGTTTGATTCACAAAACTTCACCTGGGAGATTGGTGGTAATGTATCCTATAACAAAAACGAAATCACGAAACTTACCAAAATACAAGACCCTGACGATGTTGGAGTATTGGTTGGTGGAATTTCAGGAGGTGTGGGTAATACTATACAGGTTCAAACGGTGGGTTATCCTACAAACACTTTTTATGTTTACAAGCAGATATACGATGAAGATGGAAAACCCATTGAAGGCGAATACGAAGATCTGAACGGTGATGGCATCATTAATCCGGATGACCGCTATCGTTATGAAAAACCAGCCCCTGATGTTTTTATGGGTCTTTATACCAACTTTGCATGGAAGAACTGGAATGCCGGTGCACAAATGAGGGGAAGTTTTGGAAACTACATGTATAACAATGTCAACTCTCAATATGCCTTTTACAGCAATATCAACGGGTCGAAAAATTACATGGCCAACCTTCCAGAAAGTTACTTCTCATCAGAATTCGTGAATCCGCAATATCTTTCTGATTTCTATATCGAGAACGCTTCTTTTATTCGCCTTGATAATATCAGCCTGGGTTACAATTTTAGAAACATCAATAACGGAAGCACTTCGCTGAAAGTAACGGCCATTGTGCAGAATGTATTTGTGATTACCGATTACAGTGGCCTTGATCCTGAAATTTCCGGTGGGATTGACAATAATATCTATCCGAGGCCCAGAATTTTCTCCATTAATCTAAGTCTTAACCTCTAAAACAGAAAAGATGAAAACAACATTTTTAAAATCTATACTCATCTTAACCATACTGGCGGTTTCTTTCACCTCCTGCCTGAAGGACCTTGACAGAACCCCTTTTTATGGATTGAACACTGAATCAGTGTATGCCGATCCGGACAATTACATTGAAGTGCTGGCAAAGATTTACGCTGGCTTCTCAACTACAGGTAACCAGGGTCCTGCGGGAAAACCCGACATCGGTGGCATTGATGAAGGTTTTTCCAACTACATCCGCGTGTACTGGAACCTGGAGGAATTACCTACAGATGAAGCCGTTTGCGGATGGAATGATCCCGGTATTCCAGAGCTTCACGATATGGCGTGGAGTTCAGACAATCTCTGGATCAAAGGTATGTACTACAGGATCTATTTTCAGATCGCACTGGCCAATGAATTTATCCGCGAATCATCAGATGAAAATCTCAGCAGCCATGGATTTTCATCCGGGGATGTTGATCGTATCAAAGGTTACAGAACTGAAGCACGTTTCCTCAGGGCACTTTGCTACTATCATGCGATGTCTCTTTTTGCAAATGTTCCGTTTGTGACAGAAGAAGATCTTACTGGTGCCTTTTTCCCCGAACAGATTTCCAGAGCTGATCTTTTCAATTACATCGAAACAGAATTGAAAGACATTGAAAACCTACTGGTGGATGCAAAGCAAAACGAATACGGACGTGCAGATAAAGCTGCCGCCTGGACACTGCTTGCCAAGATGTACCTGAATGCTGAAGAATACACCGGCCAACCAAGGTACAGTGACGTTATCACCTACAGCAATAAGGTGATCAACTCCGGCTATACATTGGAATCGAAATATACCAATCTCTTCCTCGCTGATAACCATTTGTCCAATGAAATTATCTTCCCCATCACCAGTGACGGACTTCACACGCAATCCTATGGCGCAACTACTTTTCTGGTTCATGCTCCCGTGGGAGGAAAAATGAAACCATTGGAATTTGGTATTAGTGGCGGATGGGGCGGTTACAGAACTACTTCTTCTTTTGTTTCGATATTTGCTGATACACTCGATGGTCGTAACCTCTTCTTTACTGAAGGACAGTCTCTTGAAATTAACAGCATCAGCCTGTTTACAGATGGATATGCTATTGCTAAATGGAGAAATGTAACTTCAACAGGAGTCATAGGATCTGATCCAACCGGAACCTTTGTGGATACCGATTACCCCATGTTCCGTTTAGCTGATGTCTACCTGATGTATGCAGAAGCTGCTGTTCGTGGTGCCGCGGGAGGAGATATGGGTACTGCCCTCAGTCTTGTAAATCAATTAAGGGAAAGAGCCTACGGAAATAGTTCAAACAATATGTCCTCACTCGATCTCGATGGTGTATTCCAGGAACGTTCAAAAGAAATGTACTGGGAAGGAACACGCAGGACTGATTTGATACGCTTTAATAAATTTACCGGCAGCAGCTACATCTGGCCGTTTAAAGGTGGAATAAAAGAAGGCCAGGGAGTGGCAGATTATCTTGCCCTCTTCCCCATTCCTATTGCTGACATTGTTGCCAATACCAACCTTAAACAAAATCCGGGTTATTAATTTCTGTTAAAGACTTTTGATGAAAAGAGCTGGCCCAAAGGCCGGCTCTTTTTATTTATACCGCTTCTTTTCATTCAGAAATAATTTTACTTTTATAATAAACAGCGCGTATCATGAATACTTCATCCATCACCAGGTTAGCTGCTGCGGCATGCCTGGTTGCAGCCCTTCTTTTACCTACCTCATTCCGACAGGAATCTGTACTGCTTCCTGCAAAAGGACAACCTGAAAAGATTATTGGTGCAGACATCTCTTTTCTTCCACAGCTTGAACAGGAAGGAATAAAATTTTCCGTTGATGGCAAACAACAGGATGCCATCCTGATATTAAAAGAACACGGCTTTAATTATATCCGACTGCGGATCTTTGTGAATCCGGCTGCTGACAGCGGTTATTCAAAAAAAGGATATTGCAACCTCGAACAAACTGCTGCAATGGCAAAGCGCATTAAAGCCGCCAACATGCAATTTCTGCTCGACTTTCATTACAGCGATACCTGGGCCGATCCACAAAAACAATACAAACCTGCTTCATGGAAAAATCTTTCCTTCCCAGAGCTAACTAAAATGGTTCATGACTATACAAAAGAGGTGATGATCACCTTAAAGAACCAGGGCACCTTGCCCGACATGGTGCAGATAGGAAATGAAATCAGCAATGGCATGCTCTGGCCTGACGGTGATCTGTCTCACCTTGATAATCTCGCAGCATTAGTAAAAGCAGGCATCGCGGGTACAAAGGAAGTTGCTCCCGAGGTAGGGATCATGCTGCACATCGCACTTGGCGGACAAAATGCAGAATCACGTACCTGGCTCGATAACATGATTTCACGTGGTGTTCAATTTGATATCATTGGCCAATCCTATTATCCACAATGGCACGGAACGATCAGTGATTTAAAAAATAACCTGGCTGATCTTTCTACGCGTTACCCGCAGGATGTAGTGGTAGCTGAATACACACAACACAAGCAAAAAGTAAATGACCTCGCTTTCAACCTTCCCAAAGGCACCATTAAAGGCACCTTTATCTGGGAGCCCCTGAATACCTGGGAAGAAATTTTTGACAAGAACGGTGAAGCAATAGATTATTTATTGAATGTCTATCCTGCTTTGGCAAAAAAGTATGGGGTGAACTGAACAGGTGTACCACAAATTAATCAGTAAGGGAAGTATGAAGCATGAAAATCCCAATCAATTCTTTTTAACGATTTCAACTTTGGTGTTAATCCTTTGTACATAACTTTTCTACATAAAAATAAACAGGTCACCATTATGAGGAACCTTGCCATATTCTTAGTTCTGTGTTTTTTTACTTTCAAAACAAATGCACA
>JBDSEW010000266.1:0-4121 GCA_039919825.1 Chitinophagales bacterium
GGTTCAAAACGCGATTGGTGGCTGACAGCACATTAATTCCGCCCGTGATTGGAATGTCGAGGTCGCTGACCGAAAATACGTGATCCCCGTATCAGGAATTCCAGCGAAACGGAGTTTGTAAGTAGGATTATTGTATCGCACTCCCGCTTGCCAATAGAAAAATCCATTGCTTCGGTATGCAGCACCTAATTGAAAACCAATCTCAGATTTAGTGTCAACGTTGTCTGACGTTGAACTAAGGGAGCTGAAGTTTAGTCCCGAGTAAAGAATGTAGGTTGCTTTTCGCTTACTCTTTTCGTCTGGTGGTGAATCTTCTTTCTTTGCAGTGGTAGTGTCTGTTGCAGGAACCTCCTGTGCAATCAAGCATTTTGTAAATACTGTTTGAAATACAAATGTGAAGCACAATGAAATAACGACAAACGTGGATTTAGTCATGGCAATTTTATTATAGCGTGAAAATTATAGCACTTGTTAAAGCCCAAACCGGTATTGAAGGCTCACCAATCCCTGCGTACGTGCGCTGAGAAATCCAACTTCTGCGCGAGCCATCCAATGTTTGTTTAACTGAAACTGGCCTCCAATAAGGAAGTTCCACATATCTTTCTGACGTTTGTCAAGAGAGTATTGAACGGTACCATTATTTAAATTATTCACCGATTCTTCTGCGGCAGTCAGCACCTTTCCTGCTGTTTCAAGGGCTTTGTTGGCGGCATTATACTTGGCTGAATTTACAGGGTTCTTCTGCTCAAGGTCTGTCAGGCTATTCCACCAGTCATTTACATTTGTATATCCCTCTTGCACTTTCAGTTCTCCATTGTCAATTTTTTGTTGCGCGTCCTCCAGCTCGAATAAATCGCTAAGTGGTAATGAGCCCGTGGTTCCAGAGTTGATCTTCAGCCGGAATCCGCCAACCCAAACGGCAACATTCATTTCGTCTCTGATCACAAAATTTTTCCCGAGTCGCGGGTCGAATACAAATGCAAACGCAGGCTTCTCTAATGCAGGAACATCAGACCACGTCATGTTCATATCAAATGCCATAAAGAACCCACCGACACCCATGGTGGGTGTTATACCAAAGCCAAGCGTGGTGGCATTAAACTCTGCTTTGGTGGATATCGGAAGCACTTCCTGCCACACACTATCATTTTGCGGAATCCATACTCCTGCATCAATGGAAGTGGATAGTGCCGACCTTGCCAGGATGCCGTACACATTCAGGAAAGGAAGCACCCAGACGTCCGGACGCAGGTTTAACCCGCTTCCTTTTGACTCTGCCGAGTTGAATCGGACCACATTTCCGAGGTCATACAGTTCTCCATTGTTGAATCCCACCTTGAGATTGTCAATAACAATGTCTGATTTCTGAGTGATGAAATTCAATCCAAGTCCTGCGGAATAGGGAAGATTGTATCCCTGCTGATGGGCTTTCTTTCCAAGTATAGGCAAAGCATAGGGATACTCTGAATTCTTTACACTGTCGAGGTAATCCTGGTTCTTTTTCCCAACAATCTTATCAGTGGTGTATTGTGCGAAAGCGGTAGAAAAACAAATCAGCACCAGGATGGAGGTATAAATGAATTTTTTCATAACAATTTCAGGATGGTTTTAGAATGCTTGGGGCAAAGTTGAAATAAAATCCAAACGTTTCAATACCTCAAACCAAATAAAATTGTAACGAAGTCAATGAAATCGCAGATTAATCATTTCATTGTTCACTAATATCGGTAACAAACCCGGTTGCTACTGGGACAGTGTTATCTTTGACTTACACCAATAAAAATATCCCGCAGTTATGACTATAGCAGTAATTATTACAATATGCTCTTTGCTTCTTGTTGCCTACGTTTTTGACCTGACATCCGGAAAGACAAAAGTGCCTTCGGTGATTTTGTTATTGCTTTTAGGATTTGTTGCGCGGCAGCTTTCCCAGCTTTTAGAAATTAATGTTCCTGACCTTACGCCACTCCTGCCAATTTTTGGGACGATTGGACTAATCCTGATTGTTTTGGAGGGCTCACTTGAATTGGAGTTCAACAAGACAAAAGCGCCGCTTATTAAAAAATCCTTTATTGCTTCACTGCTTCCACTGTTCGCATTGGCATTTTTACTTTCCTTTTTATTTCAGCGATTCGGGCAGGCATCATTCAAAGACAGTTTGACGAATGCCATACCGCTTTGCGTTATCAGCAGCGCTATAGCTATTCCGAGTGTAAAATCTCTTTCACCTTTCAACAAAGAATTTATAATTTATGAAAGTAGCCTGTCTGACATCATCGGAGTTTTATTTTTCAACTTTGTTGTCCTAAACGATAGTATCGGTTTTGATTCGTTCGGACATTTTGGTTTACAGCTCCTCATTATTACCGTTGTTTCGTTTATAGCTACCATTGGCCTTGCTTTTCTGCTCAGTAGAATTGACCATCATATAAAATTCGCTCCCATCATTTTACTGGTGATACTGATTTACGCAGTTTCTAAAGTTTATCACCTGCCGGGACTGCTTTTTATTTTGCTCTTCGGTTTGTTTCTTGGAAACCTTGATGAACTGAAACAATTTAAGTGGATTCAAAAATTGAAACCGGAGGAGTTGAATCGTGAGGTTCATAAATTTAAAGAGCTGACTATTGAAGGTGCTTTTTTAATAAGATCTCTTTTCTTTTTGCTTTTCGGCTACCTCATCCAGGCATCAGAAATTCTCAACACAGATACTTTAATATGGGCGGCAGGAATTGTAATCGCAATTTTTATTTTAAGAGCAGTCCAGTTAAAACTTTCACATCTGCCTTTGTCGCCTCTTTTATTTATTGCACCACGAGGACTTATTACTATTTTACTTTTTCTGAGCATTGAGCCGGCGAAAAGTATTGCATTGGTAAATAAATCACTTATCATCCAGGTAATTTTGCTAACAGCACTTGTAATGATGGTCGGGCTTATGACTAACAGAAAAGTAGAATCAGAAACGGACAACGGGTAGATGAAGGAGGCACGATTTTTTTAGCGTGTTTATATGTATCAATAGCCGTAATCATCCAGGACGTGTTTCAGAATCTCCCGAAAATTTGGCGTATGCTGAAATAAATTCAGCAGTACGCACCAATTTTGACATGGCTTGTAATAAAAGTATTCCCATCAAACTATTCATCTGGCTCCTGTTGATTTTTTCCGGATACCAGAAACTTATGGAGATAAGAAGTATTTGCATGAAAAATATGTCCGGTTTTGATACAACTTTAGTACGCTGGCGATACACCCTGAAAATTTCTAAGGTTAAAATTCATGAATCAAAGACTTTCAAATAATTACGACGCTTCTAATCAGGCTATATTAAAGGTATAGCCACATTAAACAGGCCCAGATCTTTAAACCAGGCTTAACCCAGGCAATAAAAAAGGGTTTCAACTTTCGCTGAAACCCTTGCTGGTATTGCGTCGGGGTGGCAGGACTCGAACCTGCGGCCTCCTGCTCCCAAAGCAGGCATACTGCCAACTGTACTACACCCCGAAAACCTGTTTTCGGATGCGAAGGAAAGAAAATTAATCGGAACAACCTTATAAAAAGCTTAGGGTATTGTTAATCTTCGCTCGCCGAAGCTCCTCACTGTGTGCGGAGCTTCGGTTGATCGAAATTGCGGACATTGTCCGCCGAAGCTCGCAATACTGTTCAATTAATCTGAAAGCTCGCCTTCGCTCCTCACTTCGTTCGGAGCTTCGGTTGATCAAAGTTGCGGACATTGTCCGCCGAAACTCGCAATACTGTTCAATTAATCTGAAAGCTTGCCTTCGCTCCTCACTTCGTTCGGAGCTTCGGCGAGCGAAGGCGGAGAGGGAGGGATTCGAACCCTCGATACCCTTTGCAGGGTATAACGGTTTAGCAAACCGGCCCTTTCGGCCACTCAGGCACCTCTCCGTTAAAAGGACGGCAAAAATAAAAAAAATATACGGGCAACCGCAATCAAATGTTTAACTCTTCCTGCTGGAGCTCTTTCTCCATCTCTTTCAGCTCAAATTTTAGCGCTACGCCCGACATCAGGATTTCCCGGAAGGAAAAGCCCAATGAAATCAACAATAATAAAAGGGCAAACCCGAAGGCATAGCTGCCATATATGGTTTCATTGA
>JBDSEW010000269.1:0-14811 GCA_039919825.1 Chitinophagales bacterium
TGCAGGCTCATTTATAGCAGGTGCTGTTTTTTCAGCTACTGCCGGCTATATAGGTATGCGCATCGCCACCAAAGCCAATGTGCGAACTGCACACGCAGCCCGCACCTCACTTTCAAAAGCACTGGCAGTATCCTTCACCGGTGGTTCTGTTATGGGATTGGGTGTTACTGGCCTGGCCGTATTAGGATTGAGTTCCCTCTTTGTAATTTTTTACACGATGTATGTTGATCCTTCCACCAATGAACATCTTACCACTGCCCTCGAAGTGCTTACCGGCTTTTCCCTGGGTGCTGAAAGTATCGCACTTTTTGCGCGTGTAGGAGGTGGCATCTATACCAAGGCTGCCGACGTTGGAGCTGATCTGGTTGGTAAGGTAGAAGCAGGAATTCCTGAAGACGATCCGCGCAACCCGGCTACCATTGCAGATAATGTGGGAGATAACGTGGGTGACGTTGCCGGTATGGGTGCCGATTTGTTCGGGTCTTTTGTAGCTACCATACTTGCAACCATGGTGCTTGGTGGAGAAACGAAATCAATAGATGCGTACAATGGATTAGCTCCGATTTTATTACCGCTGATCATAGCAGGAGCAGGAATCATTTTTTCCATCATCAGCATGTACTTTGTAAGAATAGGAGAGAACGCAGGCTTAAGTACTGGAACAGTTCAGAAAGCTTTAAATAACGGAAACTGGGGTGCCATCATACTCACAACCGTTGCCTCTTACTTTATAGTAAATGCTGTCCTTCCGGAATCACTCGTACTCAGGGGTTTTGAATTTTCAAGACAGGGAGTATTTGGAGCTATTGTAGTTGGTTTGGTAGTAGGTACATTGATGAGTATGATCACCGAATACTATACTTCAATGGGCAAACGCCCTGTAAAAATGATTATCAAACAATCATCTACAGGACACGCCACAAATATTATTGGCGGTCTTTCCGTAGGAATGGAATCAACCATGCTGCCTACGATTGTACTGGCAAGCGGAATTTTTGCTGCCTACCAGTTTGCGGGAATTTATGGAGTTGCAATAGCTGCAGCAGGAATGATGGCTACCACCACCATGCAGCTGGCTATTGACGCATTCGGTCCGATTGCTGACAATGCCGGAGGTATTGCGGAAATGAGTGAATTGCCAAAAGATGTGCGTGAAAAGACAGATATTCTGGACGCAGTGGGTAACACAACAGCTGCCACCGGAAAAGGCTTTGCAATTGCATCAGCAGCGCTGACATCACTGGCATTGTTTGCTGCTTTTGTAGGAATTTCCGGAATTGATTCCATCGATATTTATAAAGCAGACGTGCTTGCAGGTTTGTTTATTGGTGGAATGATACCCTTTCTTTTTTCTTCACTCGCCATTGCAGCTGTAGGACGTGCTGCTATGAGCATGGTACAGGAAGTACGCCGCCAGTTCAGAGAAATACCCGGAATTATGGATGGTACCGGTAAACCCGAATATGATAAGTGTGTTGCCATTTCAACAGAAGCTTCTCTTCGAGAAATGATGTTACCTGGTGCCATCGCGTTGATAGTTCCTGTACTAATTGGATTTTTATTTGGCCCCGAAGTGCTGGGTGGATTGCTTGCGGGCGTTACCGTTTCAGGTGTACTGATGGGCATGTTCCAGTCAAATGCCGGTGGTGCATGGGACAATGCAAAAAAATCCTTCGAGAAAGGAGTTGAGATCAACGGTGAAGTTTTTTACAAGAAGTCCGAACCACACAAGGCATCTGTAACAGGAGATACAGTCGGTGATCCGTTTAAAGATACCAGCGGACCTTCTATGAATATCCTTATCAAGCTGATGAGTATTGTTAGTCTTGTAATTGCGCCATCTATTCCTCTGAATGGATTGCTCGGATTGCATAAAGGAGATGTTGCTCCTACAGAACAAAGCAATTTTATGATGCAGGTTCCAACGCATGAGATGACAGGAAAGAATGGCGCATGTTGTGCTAAGCCTGCGAAGATTGAAGCCATGACAACTGCAGCAGTTACCACTGAAAATGTTAAAGGAAAAGAAGAAACTCCTATTCAATCTGTAGTAACTGATTCTGATGACACTAAGAATACCACTGCAGGTTCAAAATAAAATCAACCCAAACTGACAGAATTAAAAATCCGCCCATGTAGAGCGGATTTTTTTATGCACACGATTTAAATAATACAGAGAGATGGGTTATTAACAGGCGCAATTGGTTAACAGCAAAAATATTTCTTCAAAAAATAATTAGAACATTTGTTCTAAAATATAAAAATGCTGTTTACCTTTACGCCGTGAAAACCAAGGAACGCATCCTGAATACTGCCCTTAAACTATTCAACCGCGAAGGAGTGGATGCTGTTACAGTACGCCACATAGCTGCTAAGATGAACATCAGCCATGGAAACCTTTGCTACCATTATCCCAATAAAAACCTGGTTATCTTCGACCTGTATTTATGCCTGGTGAAAGAATTTAATGAACTCATGGCCGGCCTTCAAAAAACAGCCATTGATCTTTCTTTAGTGCTGGCATCCAATAATCACAGTTTCGATACCTTTTATAAATATCGTTTCCTCTTTCTCGATTTCACTCATATCATGAGGGAAAATCCAGCTATAAAAAAACATTACCGTCAATTAGTAAAAATTAGGAAGGAACAGTTTGCATGGCTGATAAGCAAACTTGTATGGAGTGGTGATTTTAAAAAAGAAGCGCTGCCTGGTCAGTATGATTCACTGCTGGAGCAGGTTTTTATAATCGCCGATTTCTGGTTGCCTTCCTCAGAAATTCTTTTTGAAGGAAAAGAAACCGATCGCATTCCTCATTACCGGAATCTGATGCAGGCCCTAATTGTACCCATCCTTACTCCAAAAGGGATGAAGAAATTCATTCAATTGTCAAATCAAAATTAGCAGGTCATGGAAAACACTTCAACAGAAGAACCTATCGGGAAATCACGCGGGAAGCGTTTTAAGCGAATTGCTCAGATGATCTATCTAGGTTTTATCAGTTCAATACTTTTTATTGCTGCAGCAATGGCACTCTGATGAATAGTTACAAACATCCGTTGTTTTTGCTGGCACTGAGTTTATTTCTTTTTAACCAGGTAGCTGAGCACTTTCATTATTACCTGCCGTTTATTCATTCTTACCTCGACGACCTGCTTTTCTTCCCCATTATATTAACTCCGGCGCTTTCGATTTTAAGAATGCTTCACGGTAATTCTTACACACTTTCAGCAGGTAAGATCTTGTTTACGCTCGCATATGTGTCCCTGGTAATGGAAGTGGTTTTACCTTATTTTTCACGACGCTTTATCGGCGACCCGTTAGACGTAGTCATGTATGCATCTGGAGTAATACTGTTTTATACCTATATGAATAATTCAACGGGATTTTCGGCTGAAGATCGCCGGATTAATTTAAGGCAGGAAGAAACCTGTTAACGATCGCTTTAGGAGGGAGCATTATGATACTCTAAAGGGCAGAAATATTAACCATGATATACCATGGAAGCAACAATTAATTGCGCTTTTATTTCCAGCATTTCTCCAATCTGCAAATCCTCTTCTCCCTCAAACATGACGGATGTATTCCATAAATACCATGTCTTCTTCAGCGGTAAGCCGGATCACCTCATAACTTAAGGTGGGAAGCCGCTCAAAAGCATCTTTCCACCAGTCATGCAGTGCTTTCTTCCCTTTGATCAACATTCGATTCTGGCTGAAGGACCTTAAGTTTCGGGCTGTAGTGGACAGCATCTTCTGCATAGAGGGAAAGCAGTATTTCCAGGTTATGCAGGTTAAAGGCATTAAACCATTGGATAGCAATGAAGTGGAGTTGATCGGTGGTCAGGGGATTAATTATTTATGCTGACAAAGATAGGATTCATCAGAATTGTCATTTCGTAATTCCCTTACAACAATTCGCGGATCCTGATTTTTTTTTAAGAACGAAGGTGGCCTTGCAATTTCTTTAGCCTGATTGCATAAAGAAGAATGTTGATAACCCTGTCTTTTTGTCGCTTAATGGCTCGTGAGTGTTGAGGTAATCGGGAGAATGCCGATTATTTGTCGTAGATTGAAGAAATAATAGTGTTTGTTGACCATTAAATTACTGATTATGTGCGCTCTAAAAGTTTCGCTTGCATTTCTGGAAGGTCCCGTTAATTCGATTATCGTTCACGGTACCAAGATTGCCACCTCCATGAATGAAAATAAGTATTTCCCAATACCTCCCATATCTCCCGCCGGCCTTCAGTCGGTGATCGATGCATTGAAGGTTACGGAAACAAAGGCCGGAACAAATAAACCACGGCAGCTTTCGGAAAGGGATTCGGCACTTGCCGATGTTCGCGATTTTATAGAACAAAACGCTTCCTATGTGGAAAATGCTTCTAAAAATGACATGGGAATTCTGCTCAGCAGCGGTTTCGAAGTACAATAACTTTTTGGAATTATCAGATGTTGCTTTGCCTTTTGGTTAAGGTTGAACAGGAAATTAGTGGTGTTGCAATTTACCTACGTATAGTTTTCTTTTCAATGTTAACCTGATAAGGTGTTTTATTAGATATGCTTTTGCTTTATTACTTTTTGGTGGCCTGTTGTTTTCGGATACGGCTGAGGGTTTCCGCAGAAATGCCGAGATAGGAGGCAAGTATATGCTGTTGTACACGGTTAGCAATAGATGGGTAAGTGTGAATAAAATCCTGGTAATATACTTCTGTATATCTGACTGAAAAGCGCGTGCAAAATCAGGTAGATTTTCCATCTATTTCTTATGGGAATCAAAATGGAGCATCAGTAACTCTGATTTTTCGAAGGCATAAATAATGTACTGCGAAGGAGCACCTGAGGTAAGGCCCTTTAAATCCGAAATCCACCAGTTTTCCGGAGCAAATTGAACGATGTGTTCTTTGCCTTTTGCATCAATAATGTAACTGCGCATACACCCGGAAGTCACCAAAGATCCATAGTTTGCAATCTAACCTTCCCGCAGCAAAAATTCTCCCTTCTTTAAAGTCCTGCAAATAAAAGAGAGAGCACATATAATCAAACTGATCATCTGCCAGGTTGATCTTATTCTTGAAATAATTGCGAAGAACCTCAAACATATTACTGTTTAAAAGAGGTATTAATTCAGCGGTTGAATGGGTGGAAAGTGTTGAGTGGCAGCACGATCATCTTTCGAATCAGAATTTTCATAAGCAGTAATGATCTTCTTTACTAATGGGTGCCTTAACACGTCCTGTTCTGTTAGATTTACCGTCCCAATTCCTTTAATATCAGAAAGAATATCGAGTGCCCTAAACAAACCGCTGCGTTGCGATTTCGGTAAATCAATTTGTGTAATGTCGCCGGTTACAATACATTTTGCGGAAGAGCCAATGCGCGTAAGAAACATTTTAAGTTGTGAGTCTGTCGTATTCTGTGCCTCATCAAGAATGATATAGGCATGATCAAGCGTCCGTCCACGCATAAAAGCCAGAGGTGCAACTTCAATTACACGGTTGGTCATGTAATAATTGAGCTTGTCGAGTGGAATCATATCATCCAGGGCATCATATAATGGCCGTAGATAGGGATCAATCTTTTCCTTCAGATCACCCGGAAGATAACCCAGGTTTTCGCCGGCTTCTACAGCTGGGCGTGTGAGAATGATCTTTCTGATCTCTTTATTTTTAAGTGCGCGAACTGCAAGTGCAACTGCGGTATAAGTTTTTCCTGTTCCGGCAGGCCCAATCGCAAAAATGATGTCATTGTGTTCTGACAGCTCTACCATCTTTTTTTGATTGGGTGTTCTGGCCTTTACTACCACACCATTTGGGCCATATACAAGGGCGTCATCATTTGCCTTTGGCATCTCGAGGTCGAAAGGATCGATGTCGTCGAGAAGGTCTTCAGCAGCTTTATCCGTAAGCCGTCCATATTTTTCAATGAAATGAACCAGGTTGTTGATCTTGTCTTCAAGCAGCTCCAGGTCTTGCGTATTACCTTCAATTTTGATCTTATTGCCACGGGAAGTAAACTTCACCCTGGGAAAAGCATTTTTCAAAATCTGGAGGCGGGAATTATTAATGCCGAGCAAATCAACCGGGTCGATAGAGTCGAGGTGAATGATTAATTCTGTCAATGTGATATTTTGGTTTTGTTTTGTAAAGTTAAAGAAAAGTTGATGTTGAACTTCAAACACAATTCACGTCTCAAATGGTTCAGTACAGTGTGTTTGCTTTGCAGTTGTTGATAAAGTTTCTGAACGCTCTGCTGTTTCTTCGTACCCGCACAGTACTCGCTACTATCCAACGATCCTCCCCAAAACGAAATGTGAATATTCTTCATCATAACTTTTATACTGTTTCTTTGCAAAACATTTACTTTTCAAGTCAAATGATTTTTGCCTCAGTCATCGATAGCAACTACTGGGAATACTGAATTATTGCCGGAAATGAACTTTACACAATGCCCGTAATCACACTCACAACAGATCTTGGCAGCCGCGATCATTATGCGGCAGTGGTGAAGGGAGAGTTGTTGAAATCAGTACCGGATGCTTTGCTGGTTGATATTTCCCATGATATTGCAGCATACAATATTATGCATGGCTCATTTGTATTGAAAAACAGTTACCGCCATTTTCCTATAGGCACTTACCACCTGATTGGGGTAAATATGAATAGCGAAGTAAATATGTCTCACCTTGTCGTATTTAAAGACCACTACATTTTTGTAGGTCCTGACAATGGCATTTTTGGCTTGCTCTGGGACGGCGAGCCACCTGAGAAAATTTTTCAGCTACAGCCAACAAAGGAAGAAATGCAAAGCACCTTGCCGCTAAAGGATTTATATGTTCGGGCAGTAAAGCATCTGGCTGGTGGAGGAAAGCCCGAAGACATTGGACAGAAAGTGAGTTCTTTAAGACAGTCAGCGATGGGACTCCCGATTATTTCTCCATCCTTCATACGTGCAAGCATTATCTACTTCGACCGTTTTGAAAATGCCATAGTAAATATCCGTAAAGATGAATTTGAGCGCATTCAGCAAAACAGAAGTTACGTGCTTCATTTTAAAAAGTACGATGACATTGGTATCATCAGCGAAAATTATTTCGATGTTCCTGAAAGTGAAAAGCTTTGTCTCTTCAATTCAAGCGGATATCTTGAAATTGCCATCAATAAAGGCAATGCCATGGGTTTGCTGAATTTAAATATTGGGGATATTGTGCAGGTGGAATTCAAATAAAGCACCACTTGGATAATTCAGCATAATCCAAACAACGGTACATTAATTACTACCCTGCATCTCGAACTTTGTAACCTTCTGCTTGGCTTCTCGATTGGCACTCTCCCGCTTGTGTTTTGCAATCTTTATTGGGCTCCCAAAAGCAAACCAAACACGATCTCTCCATGTCTTTGCTTTTCTTACATCGTTCACCAAATCAATGGCTTCCTGGAAGACAAGTTTGAATGGATTTCCACTGTGAACAGGGGTGGTTAATCCATATATCGGACGCTCTTCTTCCGGTTGATATGTTCCAAACATACGGTCCCAGAGGATAAAAGTAGCACCATAATTTTTGTCTATATACTTCTCCTGAGTGCCATGGTGAACACGGTGGTTGGAGGGTGTGGCAAAAATATATTCTATCCAGCGCGGACATTTTCTGATATATTCAGTGTGTACCCAGAATTGAAAAAGTACAGCAGTCTGGTTTACAACAAAAAATATCCAGGGATGAAAACCTGCAATGGTAACCGGTATGAAAAACAAGATCTTAAATTCCTGTATCCATGATAAGCGAAAGGATACTGCAAGATTATAATTGTTCCCGCTATGGTGCGGAACATGGGTGGTCCACCAGAATCTTTGTTCATGCGAAATACGATGCGCCCAATAGCTGCAAAAATCAAGTAACACATAACAGGGAATAAACAACCACCAGCGAAACTCCATTCGCCAGGGAACGATGTTGTAAAAGAAAACAACCACCACAAAAAGTACCAGTTTGGTGAAGTAGTTACTCAATAAATTTCCAAGGCCAACCAATACCGATCCCTGCAATTCAAGGTTATTATATATATCGTCGCGGTGCTGGTATTTCGCAACAAAATATTCGATTACAGTAAAAAAAATCATGACAGGAATTGCCCATATAATAAGTTGGGGAGCATTGGCATCAATGTCCTTTACATCCTGAAAAGAAATTTTTGGGGCGCCGAAAATGGAATTGGCCACTGAATTATTTTTTTGGTGAAGAATCGGGCTAAAAATAGGTAAATTGGATTAACGCGCCTAATCTTTCCCTGTTGCTTACAAATGTCGTCCCGTTTTGAAGGATGAGCAATTTATTCAATGCAAAATTCTTTGCTCTTTCGATCAAAAAAAGACATTCCATTTGGCTTCAAAAAATCCACAAATACCTGGCATTTTTGAATCACAAAATCATGGTTTAAGTGATTCCAGCATCAGATATTCGGTACTATTAATCAGTGATTGCAGGATAGGAATCATATTCGCTGAGCAATTTATCTACCGTTGTTTTCCACTTTTCCTGAACCGGTAATTTCATCCCGTGCTCAGTAGCCTCATCATATTGCTCCTGCATCCTGTCGCAGTCTTTATTGATAGACTTAAACAACGCATTTGCAGCAATTGAAATATCACCGGTATGTTCTTTCAACTCCTGTGCATCGTCGTAAAGCTTCCGGGCAAAATATTCAGTGATGGCAAAATGAAGTTGTTCATGCGCCAGCACATCGTTGAGGTTGTTTTTTATCCACGACTCATTTTTTTTAAAGGAAGCATATACTTTTATGGTGCTGATTTTACCGTTATAAGTATTGTAGGTAAAATAAATTATGCTGGAAGTAAGCGCAGCCCAGGGAGTGTTTGGCGGAACCTCACCCTTGAAGTCACTGAAAGTGAGATCGCTTCGTTGAGACCACCGGATTTCATCTTTATTGCCGGGTGAGGGTATGGTGGAAGAAAACCATGAAATGGAGGTAAGCAATAATAGCAGGTTCATCGTGGCAAAATTAATTCAGAAAAGGGGGCTTATGCAATAGGGATCTTTTTTACTGGGCCGATTCATAAAGAGCAGTCAGCACAAAGATAAAGCATGTCATTCACGTGCTTTACTTCCCACAGTAATTTTACTGATATTCGTTGCCGATGATTAAACCACAGTATTGTTCACTTGTTCTAAAGTTTTTTCATTGGTATATCCCATTCCTTCTTCGGCGGGATTTTCACCGTGTTACAATTCATGGGAAATCTCTGAATTTTCCACATGCGGTGCTTGTCATTTCTAATCATTTCAGCTGGTGGGATGCATTTATCCTCTTTTACCTGAATGATAAAACATTTAAGAAGCGTTATAATGTAATGATGCTGGAAGAACAGTTGCGCAGACACCGGCTTTTTAGGTATGGCGGCACTTATTCTGTTAAAAAAAAATCAAAGGGGATTATCGAATCTCTTGATTTTACAAGCGGCCTGTTAAATGATCCTGAAAACCTGGTGCTGCTGTTTCCGCAGGGAATGATACAATCTCAACATCTTACTGATCTGCGCTTTGAAAAGGGATTGGCGTATGTAATGAGACATGCTACATCAACGTATCATCTTGTATTCACAACGTCGCTCACGGATTATTTTTCAAACCGCAAGCCATCCCTCCATATTTTTTACGAAGTGTTTCCTGCAGGGAAAGAATGTGATCCTGCAGTAATAGAAAAAGGCTATAATACATTTTATACCACTTGTAAATTATGGCTGATCAACCAGCATAAAGAATAACTCGATGGATATCCTTGCATATATCACAGCTGGCTTTTTACTGTTGAGGGTACTCGTTGCTTTCTTCAATAGTATTACTCCTGCGCGACTTGAATTTGGATGGGAAAGTACCAGGGAAACTATTTCAATACTTATACCTGCCAGAAATGAAGAACTTAATATCGGTAACCTTCTTCGTGACATTGAACACCAGGAATACAACAACTTTGAAATTCTGGTGCTGGATGATGCATCAACGGATCTCACATCGAAAATTGTGGAAGAGTATGCATCCATTGATCCCCGTTGCCGGTTGATTACTGGTGAAGAGTTACCAGAAGACTGGCTGGGTAAGAACTGGGCCTGTCACCAACTGGGGCTGCAGGCATCCGGTAAATATTTTTTATTCCTGGACGCTGATGTAAGAATCAATGGACCTTTATTTTCAAGTGCTATCAACAGAATGAAAGAAAAAAAGCTGGCGTTGCTTTCACTTTTCCCCGGACAGGAAATGAAAACCATAGGGGAGTGGCTCGTAGTGCCGTTGATGCATTACCTCTTATTAAGTCTGCTGCCACTTTGTTTTATAGAATGGTTTAAACATCCTGCACTTTCAGCAGCCAACGGACAGTTTATGCTTTTTGACGGAGACCAGTACAGAAAGAATAACTGGCATAAACAGGTAAAAAATAAAGTAACGGAAGACATTGAGATCATGAAAGCCGTAAAGAGAGAAAGATTGGTTGGTGCAACGCTCCTCGAAAATAGTTTTATCCGTTGCCGGATGTACCATGGTTTTTCAGAAGGGGTGAATGGGTTTAGTAAAAACCTGCTGGCAGGATTTGGAAACAGTGTGATTGGGCTGCTGATTTATTTATACTTCACTTTTTTCAGTTATGGTTTGCTTCTGTATGCCGGTTACTGGCAACTGGCGTTTGCGATGTTGCTTATTATTATTTTTTTTCGCTCGCTCATAAGTGCCATGGCAGATCAGAATCCGTTGTGGATTGTGCTGTTGCATGTGCCGCAAATGGTGGTAATGCTTTATATTGCCGCACGCTCCATTGCTGGAAAATTCTTTGGAACGGTATCATGGAAGGGAAGAAAAATAAATGGCTAATAGTTGCAATGCTGTTCCTTTCCATCTTTTATGTGGTAGGAATTATTGGTTTGCTTAATGATGCTACCTCTAAGTTATTTCAGCAGCTCACTCCGTTCAACATCCTCCTTTCAGTCGTTGTACTGTTTTGTTTTCATCATCCATGGAACCGAAGCGCTGTTCTTTCAATGCTTGCTGTAGCGATAGCGGGGTTTACGATTGAAATGTTTGGGGTTCATTCGGGAAAAATATTCGGATCGTATGAATATGGCGATTCACTTGGATGGAAAATCAGCAATACACCACTGATCATTGGATTAAACTGGTTATTACTGGTGTACATTACCAACCTGGCTATGAAACAAATAGGAATTGGAAAACCCTGGATAGAATTGACAGCAGCAGCGTTGATGACGGCACTGGACTACCTTATTGAACCGGTTGCAGTGCAATACGATTTCTGGCATTGGAAGGAAGAAATTATTCCTATACAGAATTTTGTAGCCTGGTTTTATATTTCCTTTATCATGCAGCTTTCTTTTAATCGTGCAAAACCGGTGAAAGAAAATAAAATGGCCATTCCATTGGTGTTGCTTCAGATCCTGTTTTTTATTGCTTTGAACATCTGGAAATGATATGGTAAATCCATTTTTGAATGTGAGATCTGTCAAATGAGGTGTCTATCCGGGCAATGTAAAAAAATTATACATGAGTTCCAAAGTCGACATTTATTAAGAATAAAAGTTCAAATTTGTTCCTGCTCAAATCAAGTATATGAAGAATGCTGCGGGGTGGTTTATAGCCAATTGCATACTGCTTTGCGGTATAGTTTTTTTTATAAGCAGTTGCTCCACCTATCGAACCTATACAAGCCTCGACAAAGCATTGGACAATCCTTTAGCAGTTGAGCGCTTAAAAATTTCCAACAAAAATCTTGGCTCACTTCCTGCTGAAATTGGCCGGTTAAAAAATCTGAAACAGCTGGTTCTCTTTCGTGTCCACCTCGATTCATTGCCTGCTGAAATTGGCCTGTTGAAAGAACTGGAATATTTAGCTGTTACCAGCAGCAGGCTCCAGAAGGTGCCACCCGAAATCGGACAGCTTAAAAAATTAAGACGGCTCTCCTTTGAGTACAATCAGTTGAAAAGAATTCCGGATGAAATAGGCAACCTGGAATATCTGAATGAATTAAAGCTCACCAATAATTTTATAGAATCACTTCCATCTTCTATCGGTAAACTTTCAAACCTGGAATTTCTTTACCTTAATGAAAACCAATTGACCTTATTACCAGGTGAAATCGGTGATCTGATCAACCTGCGTTTTCTTTATGTCGGAAAAAATTCATTGGAAGATCTGCCCTCCTCTATAGGAAATTTAACCGTCCTGAATGAATTGGATCTTTCTAGATGCGGACCGCTGGTAAGAATTCCGGAATCCCTTTGTAATGTCCACAGCCTGGAGATCTTGTATATTGATAATTCATTGCTTATTCCAGGATGCCTGCAGGGAAGGATGGGGCATTTTCAAATTGTTGTCAGGTAGCAGTCTTTACACGGCCGTCAATTATTTTCCTATTTGGAAAGTAAGCCCTTCAATGGCCAGTTCAGTGTTAGGGAAAATGATGTTGGCTTCCTTTAATACCAATTGAAGATCATCATATTTTGCCGAGAAGTGCCCGATCATTAGTTTTTTCACCCGGGCTTTTTCCGCTATAGTAGCTGCCTGTAAAGCTGTGGAATGGAAAGTGAGTGCTGCGCGCTCTGCTGATTCTTCCATAAATGTTGCTTCATGGTAAAGAAGATCTGCTTCTCTCACCTGGTCAATAAAATGGTCTGAGTGCAGGGTATCAGAACAAAAAGCATATGCTCTTGATGCGGGAGGATCGCCTGTAAGTTCACTGTTGAAAATAAGCTGGTTGTCCACCGTCAAATCCTTCCCGGCTTTCAGGTCAGGAATAAAAGAGACCGGAATGTTATACTTTGAAAGTTGTTCGGGAAGAATTCTGCGGTCATGTTTCTTTTCCCTGAATAAAAACCCGCAACAGGGAATACGGTGTTTCATGGGAATAGTGGTAACTGTGAGGTGGTCGTTTTCAAAGATCATTTGTGAAATGGTGCAATCAATTTCATGTTCCACCAGGTCATAAACCAAACGCGTATCAGAATACTTAAAATTAAGGTCGATGATTTCCTTCAAACCTTTCGGACAAAAAATATGCAGTGGTTCAGTTCTTTTCAATAAGTGGTAAGAAGTAAGCAAACCAATGAGTCCGTAATAATGATCGCCATGCAGGTGACTTATAAAAATATGATTGATTTTAGAGCGCTTGATTTGATAGTTGGTCAACTGAATCTGTGTGCCCTCTCCGCAGTCAAGAAGGAATAGTTTTTCGTTATGATTCAACACCTGTGAAGTTGGGTGCCGGCCATGTGCTGGCAAAGCAGAATTGCTACCCAAAATGGTAACTTCAAATGTCATGCTTCGCTTTCGTCGTTAAAATCACGTTCCATTTCTTCCATCATAACCAAGTCTTTGGCCTCCTGCAACGTTGGAACAATTTGCAGGATCGTATCCAACTGCGAGATTTTTATTAGCCGGATCACGGTATCATTTACGCCCGTTAGTACAAAAGTGCCATTTGAGTTTTTACACAACCGGTTCGAAATCAGGATGGAGCTGAGCCCGGAAGAATCGACAAATTTTATTAACCCCATATCAAAGATGATATTGCGGATACCTTCCGCATTTAAAAGAATCATTTCGGATTTCAGGAGGGGTGCAATCTGTGAATTCAATTTATCATTCTCCAGAGTGAAAACACTGAATTTTTCCTGTTTATCTATAGTGAACTTCATAAGGGACTTAATTGTTTTCGTGCAAAATAACCAAAAATAAATGTAAGATAGTTATGGAGTAATAAAGAAGCGTTAAGGTAGATTTTTCGTGAAGTAATGTGAGATGTTGTTAGTTAAATTTGATAACTTACTAATCATATAAGTAACAGCATCCGGTAAACTACAGGACTAAAGAGCGTTCAACTCAGTTACGTACCTCTTCATATGTAAAAAAATTCGTCAGACAATTTTCGTCAGCCCTGTTGAAAACAAAAACCAATTACCGCAGAAATTTGTAAATAACTTTAACTCTTATTAAGTTTAACGTCGGAACTGACAATTTGGACGTTTTGATTTGTTGGTTCACCATTTGACTAAAACCCGCACATGGAAGCAAAGTTTTCACCGAAGGTAAAAGAAGTAATCTCGTATAGCAGGGAAGAAGCCCTGAGATTGGGCCACGATTTCATTGGTACTGAACACTTACTGCTGGGACTTATCCGCGATGGAGAAGGACTTGCAATTAAGGTGCTTAAGTCGATGGATATCGATATCATTCTCCTGCGCAAAGCGATAGAAGATTCAATTCGTGATAAAGCAATACACCACCATAATGTCAATGTGAACAATCTCCCACTGACAAAACAGGCAGAAAAAGTATTGAAGATCACCATTCTGGAAGCAAAAGTTCAGAAATCGGATACTATTGGTACTGAACACCTTATATTATCTATTCTAAAGAATAAAGACACTGTGGTGACAGAAGTGCTCGCTCGTTTTGAAATTGATTACGATTCATTCAAAGCCGAATTGGATTTCTTACAACAGGAGATGAAAGCTGAATCACCACACGATCATCCCGATGAGGATGAGGGATTTGAAGAAGAAAAAGCAAGACCGGGATCGGGCTCCCGCAAGGCACCCGCAGTAAAATCCCGTACCCCGGTGCTCGACAATTTTGGCCGCGATATTACGCGGCAGGCAGAGGAAGGATCTCTTGATCCAATTGTTGGCCGCGATGTGGAGATTGAACGTGTATCACAGATATTAAGCCGGAGAAAAAAGAACAACCCTATTTTAATAGGCGAACCTGGTGTCGGAAAAACGGCCA
>JBDSEW010000309.1:0-5139 GCA_039919825.1 Chitinophagales bacterium
AATGATCTGCTGTGTTGCTACAGCACACAACATTACTTTAGAAGAAGGTTTCCAAACTACCACATCACCACAGGCCAGTGCAATCATCGCATTCCACGACCAGACAGCTACGGGGAAATTAAATGCAGAGATCACACCGATAATACCCAATGGATGCCATTGCTCATACATGCGGTGGTTGGGCCTTTCGCTGTGCATGGATAAACCATACAACTGGCGGGAAAGTCCTACCGCAAAATCACAGATGTCGATCATCTCCTGCACTTCACCTAAACCTTCCTGCAGGCTCTTGCCCATCTCATACGATACCAATGCGCCCAGTGAATCTTTATTCTTCCGGAGCTCGTCACCGATCTGCCGTACTATTTCGCCGCGGCGTGGTGCAGGTATGTTGCGCCATTCACGAAACGCTTTTTCTGCGGTGGAAACCACTACTTCATAATCTGTTCGCGACGCCAGCCTGATCTTTCCGATCAACTTGCCATCAGCAGGGGAATACGATTCAAGTGTCTCACCGGTTGTTTTTAACCAGTCTGTGCCGGTGGAAGCGCCGGAAGAGAGCGATTTGAGTTTTAATTTTTTGAGGAAGCTGGTAGATACTTTTGTGGCCATGATTGACAATTATTGTGGATTCATTTTTTTTGAAGAGCGCAAAAATAGGACATCTTGGTGGTTGTTAAGGATTGCCTGAATAAAAATACAGGCGACCAATAATTTTTTCTCTGCACATCTGAATTAAGAGACGTGCATTAACTTCGCAAAAAAAGAACCCTGAAACCGTTTCATGAATCCAAGCTGGCAAGAGCGATCGGCTATGCCATTATCGCCTTATTGGTTTTTATATTGGTAGTTAAAGTCAGCGGGTATGATGGAGGAAAAATTCCCTGGTGGAATGTTTATTCGACTACTTTCTTTGCATTGATATATTTATTTTTTGTCTTTTTTCCATGGCAGCGCAGATGAGCGGAAGAACATCAAAAAGTAATCGTCCGAATCAACTTAAACGGATTCAATTGATTGATGTTTAGTGTGAAAGAAATGCGTTTGTACCAGGTGTCATAAAATTCAGTAGCATTTAAATTCAGTTTCATATCGCTGGAAAAAATAAGCGGCAGGTAAACTTCCACCACATCCGGAATAACAGTGATGCCAATACCTGCATCAAACTGAAAATCCTGGTAGGTGCCATAATCATTCGGTGCAAGGCCTGCATCTCCAAAAACAAAAATGGGAGAGAAGAAGGGTAATGGCGCTTTTGCATTGAGCGCTAGCAGCCAGGAATCCGATTGTCCCAATTCCGGTTGCACGCCATCGGTCCGCATTTTGAAACCACCTTCTTCCACTGCAACCTGCTGCGATAAAAATCCGGTGGACTCTGTTCTTCCCAAATAAACTTCATCAAATCGATAGTCCTTAATTCCTGTAGTTGGCCCAAGATGAAAATTGGCAAAGGTTCCTGCTTCAGGAGCTGCAAGCATTACACCGGTAAACAATCTTACCTCAATGCCAGATTTTTTACGCGGATAGGTGATTTTGTAATTTCCTTCAAGGAAAGTTTTTAAATAAAAATCTTCACCTTCGGCAGTTCCCTGTTCTATGGAAACCGAAACACCGAATGGATTAAGCACTCTTTTGTTTTGAAGATCATAGGTCAACTGATTGATCATCTGGTGTCCGTAAGATTCCGAAACGTTGAAATTTTCCGGCACTTCCTGCAGCACATTAATATTCCTGAAAGTAATCGATTGATTAACAGGACTGCGTTGCTCCCTTTTCCGAAGACCCAGTTGTACCTCCTGTGTAAATTTCATAAAACGATATACATTGTCTCCTTCAGCACCATAATAGGAATCGTTGATGTAGTCAAAGGATTTGGCGGAAGAAGTAATGTCAATCCGGCGAATGAAGGATGTTTTTGGAAAAAGCTGCAGGTTCACTTCTGCTGATCCAATGAATCGATTGCTGCCAAAACCATAAGCAGGCATCACGGCAAAGCTCAATGGTTTTCCCGGTAGAAAAGAATTGTAAAATGCCAGGCCCAGCCAGAATTTATCGTAGTTGTTCCATCCGGCAGTGGGAGTAAAGAAAAGTTGCGTGCGTTGCGGATTGTCTAAGCTTCCGAGCCATTGCAACCTGATTTTTTCCACATTAGGAAAAAGTCCCGAGGTGCGCACTGTATTATTTTTTCTGTTCACTTCCGGAAGCTCCGTTTTATCGTCAATGCGAAAAGCATCATAATCGCCTACGGGAAAGAGCACTTCCATTTTTCCGTTAAAACCACCCAGCCACAATTCATTCACTGCTTTTCCATTCTTTAAAGCAGTAATGGAATACGGGCCTTTGATATCAGCTTTATTCCTGATAACCAGTTTTTGAAATGTTGAATTTCCTATAGTAGCAGTATCTCCAACTTTCACCAATTTATAATCGAGGTAGTCTTTTGTTTCAATCGATTGCTCAAAAAACCAGTCGAGTTCTTTTTTGGTCTTGGTTTCGAAGAAATTTTTAAGATCGATTGGATATGGATGCCTGAATGCAAATTCCTGATAAAATTGATGCATGAGTGCATCATACTCAGAAGTTCCTAAATAAGCTTCGAGGTATTTAAACACGATAGCAGTTTTTGCATACACAATACTTCCATAGTTTATGTAGGTAAATTCAGATGCATTCAAATCCATCGGCTGATCAAGATGCCGGTAGGCCTGGAAAGCATAAATCAGGTAGTTCTGATATCCACGTGAGTAGGAGGTAAGGTCAAATGTTTTTACTATCGGATTGATGCCTGGAACAAGTCCGTCATTTCGATATCGTGTCTCAATATACCTGTTTTCATAGTATGAATTAATGCCTTCATCCATCCACGGATGTTCGCGTTCATTGAAAGCCAGTATTCCGTAAAACCAGTTGTGTCCGACTTCATGCGCCACTACTGTTTCCAATGATTTATTACTTCCAAATCCACCACTTACTACCGTGATCATTGGGTATTCCATACCATCGCCGGCTTCCAAGGCACCTTCTACCGCAGTAGCCTGCGGATATGGATAATCACCTACCCACTTAGAATAATAGATAACCGATGAATCCACGAAGTGGATGGCATTCTTCCATTGAGCTGCATGTTTATCCAGAAATAAAGTCCAGGTGGTTACGATGACATCTTTGTTTGAAAGAGAAACATGGCTCTTCATCACGTGATAGCGCTTATCAGCAAACCAGGCAAAATCATGCACCTTGCTGGCTGTGAATTGAAGTGTTTTGGTGTGCGGGGCAGAAGACGGAAATTTATCTGCTTCTTTTTTTTCAAATGGTGATGGAATCGTTGCAGTGCTATTGGATGTTGATTCAAATTTTTTAGCCGTTGCTACAGCAAGAGAATCCATCCATTTTTTTTCTTTTTCATTCAGTAATGTTCCTGTTGCACCCACTACATAATTTTCGGGCAAGGTGATCGAAACATCAAATGATCCGAACTCTGAATAAAATTCGCCCTGGTCAAGATAAGGTATGGGATGCCATCCGTAACGGTCATACACTGCCGGCTTTGGATACCATTGCGTCACCTGGTACGATTGTCCGATATGCCCGAGGCGCGAAAATGTCTTTGGAATCTTTACACGAAAGGGAGTGGTGATAGTTATAGACCTTCCTGGCAATAAGGGTTCATTCAACAATAGTTTAGTGATGTCAATGTGTTCAGGATCTTCATTTATAACTGCGATACTTCCGTTAATCCTGAATTCCAAGTGATCCATGTATCCCTTCTCCTCTTCATCTGAAAACTGAAAGGTGGTATTGCCATTTTCCAGTTCCTGTTTGGCAAAAGCTGTTTCAGTATTCTTGTATGCATTGGGCCACAGGTGAAACCAGATATAGTGCAAAGTATCTGGCGAATGGTTGATGTATACAATCGAAATGTTTCCATTCAAAAAATGGGTGCTGTCATTCAGGCTTACCTGTATCGAATAGTTGACTTCCTGTTGCCAGTAAGCATTTTTTTCCTGTGCATGAAGCAGTAAACAAAAACAACTGAATAATAAGGTGCCTGTCAATTTGAAGTATGTAGTAGTCATAGTTCAATGAAGAAGATAGTAAACGGTCAAACTTCGCTCTTTCAGCGCCAATATGAAAGCAATTCTTACTAAAAACTTTTTGATGAAGGTGGTTTCTGAAAATTGTTTCAACTTTGCCTGTGTGGAAAAGATGAAGAGGATCGTATTCAGATTTTTGTAAATTAGCCCTTGTTGTAATTTCGTGCAGTTAAATAAGTGATGATGGAAGAAAGAGATTATGAAGAATCACTACCGGTAGACATCAGTTCTTCGGTGGATCGGTTTGAAGAAATGGTTCGTAAAGAAGACGCCTGTTTCTTCGATGTGATAACCTTCGAACACATCGTTAACTTTTATGAACAAAAGGAGCAATGGAAGAAAGCCATTCATGTAATGGACGTGGCCATTGCCCAGCATCCCTATTCACCCTGGTTTCTGACTAAAAAGGCGAGTCTGCTCATCTATTTCAAGAAATACAAACAGGCCCTGGAACTTATCGATCAGGCTGAAACAATGGACCCTTCTGACATCGGTCTTCATATTCTCCGCTCAGATATTTACCTCGAACGCAACCAACATCACCGTTCGGTAGAAATTTTGCTGGATGCCATTCGCATCTGTGATGAGTCCGACCGGGAAGAATTGCATCTTGAATTGGCTGATGTGTACGAGGACTGGGACAAGTACGACATGGTTTTTGAATCGCTGAAAAAAGTGCTGGAGTTCAACCAGGAAAATGAAGAAGCACTTAGCAGGATGTGGTATTGTGTTGAACTTGCGAAGAAGCACCATGAAAGTATTGAACTGCACAATAAGATCCTTGATAACAATCCTTATTCTTACCTGGCGTGGCACAACCTCGGACATGCTTACTTCGACATGAATATGTATGAGAAGGCCATTGAAGCCTATGAATTTGTAACCGCCATCAATGAGTCGTGCGATCTCGCCTACCGGGATTGCGGAGAAGCTTATTTCAAGCTCAGGCAATACAACAAAGCCATTGATCAGTTTCAAAAGGCGATTGAATTTTCAAAGCCTTATGAAGAACTGTATTATTCTATAGGCATTTGCTATGAAAAGC
>JBDSEW010000424.1:0-8181 GCA_039919825.1 Chitinophagales bacterium
GTAGGTGAATGGCTTTGTAACGATGAAAGAATTCCGTTAATATCTGCTACTGGCTCAACCAGGATGGGTAAAGAAGTTGGCAGTATAGTGGCTCAACGTTTTGGCAGAAGTTTGCTTGAATTGGGTGGAAACAATGCCATCATCATTTCAGAAAATGCTAACCTTGATCTCGCGATTCGTGCGGTAACTTTTGGAGCGGTGGGCACAGCAGGCCAGCGTTGCACCACCACCCGCAGGTTGATCATCCACGAAAAGGTATATGAGGATGTAAAGAAAAAACTCACGGAAATCTATAGCCAGTTAAGCATTGGCAATCCGCTGGATCCGGACAATCATGTAGGGCCCCTGATTGATAATGGTGCGGTGAATGATTTTCTGGGTGCGATTGAAAAAGTAAAACAACAGGGTGGAAAAGTATTGATCGGCGGAAATGTGAAGAATGGAAAAGGATATTCAACCGGTTGCTATGTTGAACCGTGTATTGCTGAAGTAAAAGACAACCTTCCTATCGTGAAGCAGGAAACTTTTGCGCCATTGCTTTACCTGATGAAATACAAAACCATGGATGAAGCGATACACCTGCACAATGACGTGCCACAGGGGTTGTCATCTGCCATCTTCACAGAAAACATGATGGAGATGGAACATTTTCTATCTGCAACAGGAAGTGATTGCGGCATTGCGAATGTAAACATAGGCACCAGCGGAGCAGAAATTGGTGGTGCGTTTGGAGGTGAAAAAGAAACCGGTGGTGGCCGTGAATCAGGCAGTGACAGCTGGAAGGCATATATGCGCCGTCAAACCAATACCATCAACTATGGTAAAACGCTTCCTTTGGCGCAGGGGATTAAATTTGATATCTAACGAATTTATGTCATTCCGAACTTGTTTCGGAATCTCTTCGAATTTGGCAGATGCCGAAACAAGTTGGGCATGACAACTCCGTTGGTCGGGATTTGTAATCACGACCTCATGAGTTTTGGAGTTTCCATCCATTTTTCTTAGCCTGTTATGTTGTTAGTCCGGATTTGTAACCCGGACTTGTTGAGCAAGAGACGTTGTTAGTCCGGATTTGTAATCCGGACTTATTGAGCAAGGGATTTCTAATCCCTTTTTACCTATTTTTTTTCAAATTATATAATATGGGATTTAAATATCCGGCGAATAATCCGGAAGGAATTTATTTTACCACCTCCACCATCGTTCAGTGGATTGATTTGTTTACCCGGAGTGAGCTGCAGAAGTGGTGATTGAATCATTGAAATATTGCTAGCGTGAAAAGGGACTAATCATATTTGCATGGAGTCTGATGTCGAGCCATTTGCACATGATCTCAGCTGCAAGCAGCAGTCAGATTCCTTTGTCAGATATTATGCGGGATTTTAAGAAGTACACTTCAAAAGCATTGGTAAAAAATGATCTCTGAAATAAATGAAAGCCGAAGTGATTGGTTGTTGAGTGCATTTTAGTTTGCAGGCAGAACGAATAGAAAAATTAAGGACTGTAAAGTTTGGCAGGATGGCTATCATCCGGTAGAAATCATTGCACAACCTTTTATGGATCAGAAACTGCACTATATTCACTACAATGCTGTTACAGCAGGCCTTGTTACTGAACCGCATCATTATGCTTTGAGTTCAGCAATTAATTACGCCGGAGGAAAAGGATTGATTGATGTTGTTTTTGCAAGATAATATATACACCTTTCGGTATCGAAGTGAAAATACAAATGGTAGTAGAGCCTTTTCGAATGAATTCAAAATAGTGGGACATCCGGTTGTTATGAGAATTAAAAACCTTCTTCTCAATAAGTCCGGATTACAAATCCGGACTAACGAGCGAGAAGAACAAGTAAGCTTTGCGTTTTCGTGGCAAAAAATATCTCATCAAAATGACACTGGAAGCTATCTCAAAGCCAAATGGGCAGGTGATTCCAAACTTGTTTTCCGAAGGATCCTTTTGGGCGGAATCTCCATGTAATGTGCGGATGCTGAAATAAATTCAGCATGACTTATAAATTTGGAGATGGATGTTAAAGCTGCAATAAATTCAGCATGACTTATAAATTTGGAGATGGATGTTAAAGCTGAAATAAATTCAGCATGACGCACCAAATTTTGAGATGGCTTGTAAGAAGAAAGATAAATTCACGATTTCAATACAACTTCATAAAAAACAAAAAACCCGATCGATTGCGTGATCGGGTTTTTGTTTGAAATCAAAATGGTTGACACCTATTTATTCAATGTCGCCCATTTGTTTTTCAATTCTTCATACGCCTGGTTCAGGCGATCCAACTGCACCTTCATGTCAGCCTTAAATTCTTCCTGCCTCTCAACCGGTAATACATCTGCATTCTTCATTCGAATGTTGAATTCTTTGGCTTGCTCCTGGAAGCGATTTACGTGCTCTTTGAATTCAGGCGCGTCGATTTTCTTCTCTGCAGCCTGCTTTTCAATAGCGTTTACCTGGTCTGCAACCTTTTCATACTTTGTCTGCATATCAGCTTTATATTCTTCCCAACTCATTTGTTGCTTTTCAGCAGGTACAGGTTGTACCCGGGCATCCACATTTTTTTCCTTTGTGGGAGCAGATTCCTGTGCAAAAGAAATATTTGATACAAAGATTCCTAAGCACAATGCAATTGCCGTGATCTTTACAGTTTTCAAATTAATTGATTTCATGTTCATGACTTCGTAAGGTTATGGTTAAAAAATAATTGCATTTCGGCGGTAGACCAAAATCGTTCCAAAAATCACCTGTTATTTGTTGTTCGATTATTCCCAACTGATTACAGATAGTGATGAAACCTATCTGTTATGGGCAGAACGATTTTCAGACGCTTTCAGGACACTTGCCGATAGTAATAACAGGCAAAAAATCAATAATCAACTTTCCCCTTTACCTTTGCACCCTTATGATTTCCATTAATAACATTTCCGTCTTTCATGGCGGCGAGGCACTTTTTGAAGATGTTTCCTTCTTTATTAACGATAAAGACCGTATTGGTTTGGTAGGCAGAAATGGGGCTGGTAAGTCAACACTGATGAAGATCCTATCTGGTAACAGCAACCCTGATACGGGAAATATTTCCTTTCCAAAAGAATTTACACGGGGCTACCTCTCGCAGGAGCTCACTTTTCATGGTAATAAAACTGTGTTACAGGAAACGGAAACAGCTTTTCAGGAAATAAAGGCGCTCGAGAAAAGGTACAACGACCTGACAGACCGTGTGAGTCATCATACCAGTCATGAGGCTCCTGATTATATGGACCTGCTCACCGAGTGGCATGATGTAGGGCACCGCCTTGAGATTCTCGGCATAGGAAAACTGGAAGAGCAGATGGAACGTATCCTTGTCGGCCTTGGATTTAAACGGTCAGACTTTTCCAGAAGTGTGGCTGAATTCAGTGGTGGCTGGCAGATGCGGATTGAGCTTGCAAAATTATTGCTGCAGAAGCCTGACCTTCTTTTATTGGATGAACCTACCAACCACCTCGATATTGAAGCCATTATTTGGCTCGAAGAATTTTTACAGGAGTATGAAGGTGCTGTTTTACTGGTTTCACACGATCGCGCATTTCTTGACAAAGTGACTAACCGTACCATAGAAATTATAAACCGCAATATCGACGATTATCCTGCCTCCTATTCAAAATTTGTTGACCTAAGAAAAGAACGAAGGGATCATTTGCTGGCGCAGAAAAAAAACCAGGACAAGGGAATCCGGCAGACTGAAATACTGATTGAAAAATTCCGGTACAAGGCCTCGAAAGCAAAGTTCGCTCAATCACTTATCAAGCAACTTGATCGTACAGAAAGGATTGAAGTGGATGATGAAGATAATTCAGCGATCCGCTTTAGATTTCCGGAAGGCCAGCGCTCCGGTCAATTGGTATTTGAGGCAAAACATGTCACCAAAAGGTACGGCCATAAAGTGATTCTTAAAGACATCACCTTCCATGTAAACCGTGGAGACCGCATTGCATTTGTAGGGAAAAACGGCGAAGGAAAAACCACCATGGCCAAAATTATGGTGGGGGAAGAACCTGCAGATGGCGAAATAAATCCCGGCTATAATGTAAGGATTGGTTTTTATGCCCAGCACCAGGCAGACCGGTTAGACGGTGATGAAACAGTATTCAACACCATCGATAAAATTGCACCCTCCGAAATGAGTGCACGCGTACGCAGCCTTTTAGGTGCTTTCCTTTTCCGTGGTGATGACGTAGATAAAAAAGTTAAAGTGCTTTCAGGTGGAGAAAAATCGAGGCTGGCACTTGCAAAATTATTGCTGGAACCGGTGAACTGCCTCGTGCTGGATGAGCCTACGAATCACCTTGACATGCGTTCCAAGGAAGTATTAAAAGAGGCCTTGAATAATTATTCCGGAACATTGATCGTGGTTTCCCATGACCGTGATTTTCTCGATGGACTGGTGAACAAGGTTTTTTATTTCCGAGATCACACTATCAGAGAATACATTGGAGGAGTGTACGATTTTCTGGAGTCACAGAAGACCGCATCATTTCGGGAACTGGAACTTGCGAGGGGCATGGCATTAGCAGGTAAAAAAAATGATGTAGCAGAGAAACTTAAAACAAACAATGCTCCTGCGGATAAACAAAAACAAAAAGAATTAAAAAAAATTGAACGGCAGGTCGCTGATGCGGAAAAAAAAATTGCTGAGCTGGAAGCAAACATTGCACATGTAGAATTAAAACTGGCCAGGCCCGAACTGCTGAGTGAACATGAATCAAAAGAAATTTATGCGCATTACGAAAAACACAAAATGCAGCTTACTGAAGAAATGAGTCGCTGGGAAAAACTGGGCGCTGAATTGGAAGAGTTTAGAAATAACTGATCACAATGATGAATAATATCCAGCGTAAAAATCTGTTCTTCACCACTCTGGTAACGCTGTTCACTTTCCCCTTTACCACTACCTAATAAACTCCAGCGGGTAACACTGAAATAGATACCGTTTGCAAAGGAGTTTACAGAAAACAAATCCTTTCGGCGATTATATTTCTGCCAAGAAGATCCATGATGATGCCTTCATAGATTTTTGGATGCGATCTTCATATTTGATTCCATCCGTAACTGCCGTTCGTTCCAGCACATCTATTTGCAAATTGTAAAACGAAGCAGGTGCTCACACAGCGTAATGTGTAAATAAATTGCGATCATATGATACATAACTATTGAGGTTACGTTACTCTTCAGTGCCCTTATATTTTGTTGTTCGAAGTAAGCTGATTTATGCTGCGAAGACACGAATAGTATTGTATCTATTTCACTGCATTTCTTCATGGTTTTGCGTCTTTGTAGCAGCTTTCTCAGTGCTGCTGAACAGTAACCAGTTTACAATTAAAGGTAGCATTCTTTAATTTCTTAATATCCAGCTAACAAAAGTGCTGCTTAACATTTCGTTCAGAATACAACATGCTTTTTATTTGATCCTGTGTATGTTATTTAATGCAATTTCAAATCACCATTCTTTTCTAATTATTTGGTCTTCAACCCTTAATCAGTTGTGGAACAGCGTTTGCAAAGCATGATACATCAGTAAAATTAAATACTATGAAAACGTTTGTTAAAATGTTTGTCGTGCTCTTCGTAATAACTTCGGGTACGCTGTTTACACCTCAGAAAGCTTCCGCTCAGGCTGCTATAAGTTACCAGGTTTTTTATGATCAGTTAAGTCCTTATGGTTCATGGGTGAGTTATCCTAACTATGGATATGTTTGGTTGCCGAATGCAGGTCAGGGATTTAGTCCGTATGCTACCGCAGGCCACTGGGTATTTACAGAATTCGGCTGGACCTGGGTGTCTGATTACAAGTGGGGTTGGGCAGCTTTCCACTATGGCCGCTGGATGTTTGATCCTTACTATGGGTGGTTGTGGGTACCTGATACCGTTTGGGGTCCTGCATGGGTAATTTGGAGATCAAGTCCTGGTTATTATGGCTGGGCTCCCTTAAGGCCTGGAATCAGCATCAATGTAGCTTTTGGTCCCGGCTATTATATTCCTAATGACTGGTGGGTATTTGCACCCTGCCACCACATCAACAGTGTTAACATTTATAATTATTACGCACCACGCAGCAATAACGTAACAATCATCAAAAACACCACAATCATTAACAGAACATATGTAGATGAAAGTCAGCATATCACTTATTCCTATGGACCGGATCGTGATGCTGTGCAGAAAGCAACAGGAATAGCCATTAAACCTGTTACCATCAAGCAGCGTGATACACCTGGTGAAAGTGTTTCGAACGGGCAGTTAAGTATCTACAAACCCCGCATACAGAAAACTTATGCGAACGGAAACACGCCTGCACCAACCAAGGTGACTGAACTGAAAGAAATTAAGAAAAGGGACGTTGCGAATGAAGCGTCCTCTCCGGGGACTACAAAAACCTTGTCTGATGAAACCAAACAAACAGTTCCGGTAAAACAGGCACCTGCGCAGCAAAGAGAGGTGAAGCAACCACGAACTCCTGCTGAACCACAGCGTAAACAAAACGAAGTGAAACCACAGCCGAAGCAAATGAACACCTCACAGTGGAACGTTGAGAAAATGCAAACGAATACGACAGCTCAGGCGGCTTCAACAGTGAAGAAAGGTAATTACCAACAGGCAGCTCCCATTCAATCAACTCGTAGTGTGAATGAAAAATCATCCGGAGGACAGCTTTATGCTAATGCACTAAAGCCGGAAAAAAATAACCTGCAGCAGGTTAATCAGCCAGCAGTTGTTGCACCTGAAAAAAGAAAACAGGTAAATAAAGACCATCACGAAAGGTAATTTTCATTTTTTCCAAATGAAGGGTTTCAGCCAGTGGTTGAAACCCTTTTTATTTTACTACCCTGAAAAATGTCAACTTTTTTTACCCATCATTCCATGAGCATCTTTTTGTTTTGTCATTTAACCGACAATATGAATCCGCTTCAACAGATATTTTCGTAATATTCCACGATCATTTTTTCTCATGCACATCGTCATTATTGGTAATGGTATTTCTGGAATTACTGCGGCCCGGCATATCCGGAAGGTAAGCGACCATCGCATTACCGTGATCTCAAAGGAATGCGAATATTTCTTTTCACGAACAGCGCTGATGTATGTGTACATGGGACATATGAAATTTGAACACACCAAACCCTATGAAGATTGGTTCTGGAAAAAGAACCGCATCGACCTGGTTTATGAGGAAGTAAAGAGTGTTGATCCTCAGAATGGATCAGTCTTTCTGAATAACGGAACCACGATTCCTTTTGACAAACTTATTATTGCCAGTGGATCAAGACCGAATAAATCCGGTTGGTCCGGACAGGATTCAAAAGGTGTTCAGGGACTGTATTCAAAACAGGATCTTGAAAGTATGGAGCTATTCACGAAAGATATCCAAAGAGCAGTTATAGTTGGCGGAGGATTGATAGGTATTGAAATGGCAGAGATGCTGGCATCACGAAATATACCAGTCACTTTCCTCGTGCGTGAAAAAAATTTCTGGAATGGCGTATTGCCGGAAGAAGAAGCCATCATGATTGGCAAACACATTCGTGAACATCACATCGACCTGCACACTGAAACAAACCTTGCCGGAATTTTAGCTGATGATAAGGGAAGGGTTAGCGCCATTACCACTGATCGGGGAGAAACCGTGAATTGCCAGTTCGTAGGACTCACCGTTGGTGTATCGCCTGTTATTGATTTTTTGAATAACAGTGGAATTGAAACCAAACGCGGTGTGCTGGTGAATGAATTTCTCGAAACAAATGTGGCCGGAATTTACGCTATTGGAGATTGTGCAGAATTCAGAAAAACTTTGGAAAACCGAAAACCCGTAGAACAGGTATGGTATACCGGAAGAATGATGGGAGAAACCGTTGCCAAAACAATCTGCAATCATCCAACTGCTTATAATCCGGGCATTTGGTTCAACTCGGCAAAATTTTTTGACATCGAATACCAAACGTATGGTTGGGTATTTCCAAATCTGAAAGAAGAGGAACAGGCTTTCTATTGGCAACATCCAGTGAAAAAGATCAGCCTGCGGATTCATTTCAATAAACTCTCCCGTTCAATTAATGGCGTAAATGTTTTTGGTATGCGGTTGCGGCATAAATCTTTTGACCAATGGATTCAGGAAGGAAAGAGCATTGAATT
>JBDSEW010000450.1:0-4875 GCA_039919825.1 Chitinophagales bacterium
AGATATAATCATGGGTTAGAAAATTTTTTTAACCGCTTTATAAATCTTTGTGACAAATGGAGTTTTTACGATAACTCTTTTGACGAACCTGAATTACCCGCAAGTGGAAGATCCAATGAACCAGAAATAAATAGTCCAACTGAATTATGGTTTAAACTAGCCTCGCAATATGGAAGAACACGAAAAATCTGAAGACAGAATTCTCAACGAGAATATCCTGGAAGGAATTCGCAAAGCCGTTCGTCAATTGTACGAACGCGTTGCTGCCCGCGATGGAGAAGTGGTGATCAGTCGTGATGGGCAGGTAGTGACTGTAAAAGCTAAAGAGTTGTTAAAATGAATGCACTACAATTAATTCGATATTCAAATTATAAATTTCAGTACTTTATTCATCCCCGAAAATCGAAAATCACACTTTCGATTTTCGGGGATCATAATTTGAGACACCGTTCTTCATCTAATGGTATTATATGATCAGTTTTTTTAACTCTGGACCGTACTTTTTACTGCTACATCTCTCTTATGGGAACCACTTGATTTTCCGAATTTAGAACCTACTGGTGCCCTGTAGTTTTCAAAAGGCATTCTTAACAACCTCGGCAGCCAGCTATGTGCCTTTTCCTCAGGAAAAATATCCAGTCCGTATTGAATCTCTTTCAAGTCTTTTTTTAGAAATGTTCCGAAAAGGCGATCCCAGAAAGAAAAAATGTTTCCGTAATTGGTATCGGTAACAGGCATTGTATAGTGATGATGAACCTTGTGCATATTGGGAGAAACAATGATCCACTGCATAGAACGATCCAGCCAGCCAGGCAAAATAATGTTGGCATGATTGAACTGCGAGAACAAAGCAGAGAAGGTTTGATACAGCATCACGATGCCGACTGGTACACCTGCAATAAGAATGGCGATCATGAGAAAGATGGCCCTGAATACACTTTCGCCCGGATGATGGCGAAGGGCAGTGGTGGCATTCACATGCGGATCCGTATGATGGATCGCATGAAATTTCCACATCCATTTTATTTTATGTCCAAGCCAGTGTATCCAGTAAGCTCCTACCAGGTCAAGCAGCAGCAATCCAAGAATTACGTGCAACCACAGTGGCAGATTTACCAGGTAAAGGATGCCAAATTGATTGCTGACCGTGAAATCACTTGCCTTTACCAATAGCACAGCAAACAAAAAATTAACCATGATGGTAGTAAGTGTAAAAAATAAATTCACACCCGTATGGCCAATCTTTTTGGTGTGGTTTTTAAAAAGCGGGATCAGCATTTCAACCATCCACATCAGCATAAAGCCACTTGCCAGAATAACCGTTCGCTGATAGGAAGGAATGGTGCTGAAAAATTCCACAATTTGATTCATGCCCTTTGCAGTTGGGTGAAGGATGAATTAATAATTCTCAGGCAAACCCAATTCTTTTCTCATCCCACGGTCATCGTTGTTATGATGAATCCAGTAATCTGAAAGAATTGTTTTATTCAGAGTTGCCGTCGTTGTAAGCAATTTACCATCAAATCCCGGAAATGTTTCTTCCCAGCCCATGATCTTATATGGAAAATAATTTTCAAACCGGATATTCAGCGTATGTTTTTGGGAAGTGTAGTCAATGGTGTAAATACGGTCACTGCCATCATCCTTTACTGATAAATTTGCCGTCTGAACTCCCATTGGAATATGTGTCATGCGCGTATAAAGGCTTCCAGGCAATAGCTTTTTTTCTCCTGTCGGCAACCGGTCAGGAGCGATACGGATCAAATTCCACAACTCATCCTCAGCAATACAATTTTCAAATGTTTTGTCGTGATCTCCTTCATCTTCAAAATAAGAATTCCATGCTACATGGTATTTACTTCCCTGCTGGTTGATCTGTGTAAAAGTAATGCCACACCATTCCTGCACATTGGCTGTCACTTTTAAAGCAGCAGGATAATTATTGAGATCAACCGGTGAAAAA
The DNA here is from genome assembly GCA_039919825.1 of Chitinophagales bacterium. Taxonomy (GTDB): domain Bacteria; phylum Bacteroidota; class Bacteroidia; order Chitinophagales; family UBA10324; genus JACCZZ01. Next base: position 1,964 of record JBDSEW010000450.1, read on the forward strand.
ACAGAGAGCATCATCGAATACGGATATATTCCGGTATTGAATTTTTTAACGAGGTTCAATTTAAATACGGGAAGCCTGTCGTCACCTGCAGTTTCCGGATGATCGAGTTTCACTTGTTTTGATTTTGAAAAATCTTCCGTCACAAAAATGGTAACGGCATCCCCGTCGTGAATTTCACCGTAACGCGCCTGCTTTAAATGGTAGGAAGACAGCTCTGCTTTTCCTGCATACCAGTATTTTTTAAATTCTTCTGATAATATGACGGGATCCTGAATTTCGTTTGCAGTTGTATTTACATCGTTCAAATTTTCCTTTGCACGGGCTTTTTCATTACAGCTCTGTAAAAAAGGCATGCTGGAAAATATCACTGCAAAGAGGAAGAGGGGAAATATGAAATTTTTCATGGTAATGCAAATTCGGGAGATTCAATAGCCTCCTTTATCACAGTACAAATATACAAAGCAACAGCCGGACAACTTTTTAAAGCGTCCGGCTGAGGCATAAAAGCTTAGCCTTTATCCATTGTATAGGTCCGAGTAATATTCATCCGCCATCCGATTCGACTCAAAGGCGGGGAAAACATCCTTCATGCTCATCTTCATCATTTTTATCCAGGCAGATGGCTTTTTATAATACATGGGAATAATAGTATTCTCAAGAATTTCATAAAGCTGGTGCATGTCCTGTGCATCCTGCACAGGCAAGGGTGCATGCTGATCTGCCCAGGGAATGATGAATGAATTTTCTTTGGTTGCAAATTCAGGTATCCACCCATCATCGGTAGAAAAATTAATTACGCCATTCATGGCTGCTGTCATACCCGAAGTTCCTGAAGCTTCGCGGGGTACCCGTGGCGTATTGAGCCAGATGTCGGCGCCGGCTTTTAGTTCGCGGGAAAGCCGCAGTTCATACCCTACCAGCACCGCCATGTTCTTGTGTTTCTTCGAAAGATGCACCAGGTTGTTGAAAGTGGAAATTGCACCGTAGTCAGTGGGATAAGGTTTACCTGCCCAGATAATTTGAATCGGTTGATCGGTGCGCGCCATTAATCTTTCAAAACGATCAGCATCCTGTGCAATCAGGTCAGGGCGTTTGTAAGACGCAAATCGTCTTGCCCACACAATGGTGAGCACATCCGGATTAAATATTTTTCCTGTCTGATCGGCCACTGTTTCAAACAGTTTTGATTTCAGGTATTTCTTACGCTGCACCAGGTACTTGAACCGTTGCTTGCTCATGTATTCATACATGGTAGTATCTACCCAATAACGTCCATTCTGTGAATTGGTGATGGCAATGATCGGGCAAATACCTTCATGCTTCGACCACATGTCACGGGAAACTTTTCCATGCAATTGCGAAACGCCGTTGGCAATCCGGGCAAAACGGAGCGCACACAAAGAATGATCAAAAGAATCTCCATCCATTTTGGTCAGTTTTCTAGTTTCTTCCAATGTTAGCCCGCAGAAGTAACCTAATTTATGCAACAAATAAATATCATGTTTTTCATTACCCGCTTCTTCAGGTGTATGTGTAGTAAATACGAGGCGCTTTTTTACTTCATCCAGGCTTTTGTATTTCTGGTACATATAAAAGGCGGAAGAAAATCCATGTGCTTCATTAAGATGAACTACATCCGCATGAAAGCCGAGGTAGTCCAGCAATTTGGCACCACCGATACCCAGCAGAATAAACTGCGCCACTTTAGCAGCAGTATCCGCGTCGTACAAACGATGACTGATAGATTGTGCGAGATAATCGTTTTCCGGAATATCCGTGCTGAGAAAAAACATAGGTACCGTTTGAAAGTAACCTGGCGCGAGGTATTTAGCAGTTACCCAAACAGGATGGCTGTTTATTTCTATCGTGAAACGAATGCCGGTATCTTCGAGAAAGGAATAATTCTTTTCCTGGAAAAGCACATCCAGTGACTGATCCTGTTTACGGATCTGGTCGTAATACCCATACTTCCAGAGAATGCCGATACCGATGAGGTTTTGCTGCAGTTCAAATGCACTTTTCATGTGAGAACCCGCGAGAAAACCCAATCCACCTGAATACGTTTTCAGGGATTGATCAACTGCAAACTCCATACTGAAATACGCTACACGCTTGTTGTATTTTACGGCATACTTATAAGGGTGCTTGTATTTTGTTTCAAAAAGATTCATGCTGTGTTTTTTGATGAATAATATTGCCTTACAAGCTGTAAAGCGGGCGCTAAAATATCAGCAAAATTTGGTTTAACAACATGTTTCACCCAAGGCCACTTTATTAAATGCCCTCCAAAATTAAAAGATGATGTCTGATGTTTTTGATTTTGATGATCCGTTCTCCCGGGTTGTTTTTTTATGACAATTATTTGACATGCAAAAAATGAAAAATAACATACCTTGTAGTATCTTTCGTGCAAATTATAACCTTTGCAAAACAGGGGCAAAAGAAATAGTGCTCTATTCCTGCGCTGGAGAAAAAGTAAGGAGTAAACACTTTCCAACAGCTTCCTCCGTTTACGAACATCTTGATCTGTTGCAACCTCCGGCAAAATAAACACCACTGAAAAAATTCAGCTTCTTAAAAACTGATCCACCTAAAACCACGCTTGTATAATATTCATTTTATGGGATAGACTTTCCGGTACCCAGCCCCGGAAAGTCTTTTTTAAATAAAAATCTCCGCCGCAGAGCAGCGGGAACTTACCCCGAAGAGATTAGAAGCTTTCTCCAATAGCCGGCGTCATGCTGAATTTATTTTCCGAAGGATCCTTTGGGCAGCATCTCTCCATGTTAAGAACAGATCCTGAAACAAGTTCAGGATGACGCCTTAAAGGAACATTTTGATATAGCTGAGAGAATCTCCTATAATTTGATTGTTTGTTTGTTTGTTACCTCGCTTGTCTTCGGACAAAACAA
>JBDSEW010000011.1:0-2912 GCA_039919825.1 Chitinophagales bacterium
AATTGATTACTGGTTGCGGCTATTTCTTCATTAGTATAACCAATATCCACCAGGTAAATTTTTGAAATCATTTCCGGTATTTGTTCCTGCAATTCATACATGAAGAATCCTGAACCGGAACCAAGGTCGATGAGTGTGAGCGGAATTTTTTTTGCGTGGAATTTTTTTTTCACATAGTCTATCAATGGAATTTTTTTTGACTGATAGTACCAATGTGTTTTCGGATCAACACCGCTTTCCAATTCTTTCAGGTCCATACTTAAATGTTCATTTTTGATAATTTACTTGGCGGCTGTTCAACAGCTAAGCATTCTTTTATTATTGATTAGCCTGTTGAAATTGTTTTACCACATCGAAATATCTTTTTGCTGTTTCATTATCACCTTTCTGCTGGTAAATAAGCCCGAGATAATAATAGGGCTGCGGGTTATTGGGATTTGCTTCAAGTGACTGATTCAGCAACCTTATGGCCTGATCTGTTTGGCCCGTCTGTGCATAGGAAAAGCCCAGCAGGCTTAACGCACCAAAATTAGCAGGGTAAACCTGCAACGACTGCGTAAGGGATTGAATAGCTTTTGCCGGCTGATTTAATTGTAGTTGCACAGTTCCGAGACCTGTGAGTGCTTCTTCATTTTTTGGATCATAATGAACAGCCAATGAGAAAAGGGAATCTGCAGCTGCATAATTCTTCTTTTCCATTTCGTTGGTTGCATACAAGTCCGATTTGTCTTTGCGCTCCACCACGATACTCAATGGAACATTATCCGCTTTCACTTCGTGAATAGTGTGTGCGTTAGGCCACGATTTGTTTTTCAGTTGAGACTGATCTATAAAACGCGAATAAAAAATACCGTAGTCCCAATCTTTTTCTGCCCGTGAATAATACCGGACGTAGACGACGGTTACTTTCGCTGTGTCATTTTTAAAGTAATATTTAACAGGTTCGATGCAGTTGGTTGCTACAATCACTTTTTTCCCATCCTGAATCAACCCGCTTTCGTTGTGCAACCAACCGCTTGTTTCCCGTATGCTGTTCATCCAGTAATCGGTTTCATAATTTCCATAAGCACCGTTGATGCCGCCTGTTAATTCATTGAAGTAACAGTATTCGTTTGGATGATTTTTTACCGACCAGGATAGCGGAAGAAGACAACCAGCCGTTAAAATCACAGCAATAGCTCCCCGGGCTATTTTATTTTTAATCGTCCGGAATGCTATTTCAAAGAACAGAGCTGCCAGTACAGTTATCAGGGGCACAACAAATAGAAAGTGCCGGAGTCCATCATATAGGGATGATTTTTGATAAACTGCGTAAGCCCATGGGAACACAATCACAAAAAGTAATAGCAGGATATATTCCTGCCGGAAAAATTTTCTTGCCACCAATGTTAACGGCAACATCAAAACTGCAGGAACCAGGATGATCAGCGGAGTAGTTATTGCAATCCATGAAGGAATGTAGTTCCATGGAACTTCATTGGACATGATGTGCTTTCCTGCAAAAAGAATTTTAATGGTTGTAGAGAAATTTTGCATTTCCCCCAGTGCCTTAAAAGGATTGCTGAAAGGAGCTACCAATCCGTAGGGCCAGAATAGCATCGCACCAAAGTATCCAGCGGCTGCAACGATGACTACATGTTTGACTATGCGAAACATCGTTCGCTGTTGCTGTTTAATTTTTTCACGCAGGCTTCTGTTAAAGATCCATTCTGCAACCAGGAAGACAAAGAGTATTCCGACAAGAATTAAACCGCCTACCCGAATGCCAATAGCCACTGCTATACCCAGTGAAGTATAGATCAATGTTCTTACAGATGGATTTGGTAATTCCTGTATCCATTTGTAAAACTGGTAAACTGAAAACACAAAGGCTGCTGCAAAAGGGATGTCTTTTGGGTTGTTCATGGATTGTCCAAATAACTGTGGAGAGATAGCCAGTAACACAAGTGCAATAAAACCACTTCGCCAATTACCCAGCCGTTTGGCGATCAGTGCTGCAAAAAAAATCATCAGGAATCCAAAGATGGAATTGATGAGGTGCCGCATGTCATAAGGATCGAGTATGCCGATGTAGCGGTTGGCTGCTGCACAGATCATGTCGAAAAATCCGCCGTAGAAATAGAGGTTCTTATACTCGAGTGCTGCGCGGTCTTTTCCAAATGAAGTGAAGAAGTCAAGTACTTTTTCTCCATATTCTTTCTGTACTCTTTCATCGCCGGTGATGCCGAATTGAAAACTCAGCGTGGTCATTGTAATCAATAACAGGACGGAGAACACCAGGAAAAGCATTCGGTAAAGAGCGTCCTGCTGTACTGACGCGTCAATGGACCTGTTTTTTGAACTTATCTGGTCAAGAGGAGTCGTGATATAGTACTCCCACTTCAAACGAAGTGAAACAGCGAACACATTCAAAAACATCGGCAATGAATCCCTGAAAGGAGATATTTTACTGCCTGATTGTGCTTCCCATTTCACAGGCATATCTGTTACTGCAACATTATTTTGTTGTGCGCGGTAAAGAAGTTCCACATCGTGGGCCCATCCATTGGAACGCTGCTTTGCAAAAAGTTCTTTGGCAACCTTGGCAGGATATAATTTAAATCCGCATTGCGTATCGCGGTGCCTGAGTGGAGTGAGCAGCCGAACACAAAAATTAAACATGCGGCCGGTCCATTTTCGGGAAGAAACTTCGGTGATTTTGGAATCAGGATGCTCGCGGGATGCGATCCAAATCTCGTTTTCCGGTAATTTATTGTTGTTGATGGAAAGCCATTTTTCAATTTCCACCGGTCTTGCAGACATATCAGCATCGAGCGTGAGAATATGAGATCCGGTTGCTGCTTCCACTCCTTTCTTCAATGCAAAACCCTTTCCCTGGTTCTTTTCGAGTAATATAACAGAAAGTTTACCGG
>JBDSEW010000341.1:0-15419 GCA_039919825.1 Chitinophagales bacterium
ACCAACAGCAATAACAGCGGTAAAAAGGATTTCATGAAGCAGTTTATTCCTTTCAAAGATAAACTGCTAAATGCAAATGAAATTTAAATCTTTTGGAAGACCTGCTGATTCCCGCCAGGCAGCATCCCAGCTGCCCCATGCCAAATTGTTAAATCGCTAATATTCTTTGTTGAAAAATTGCCGGGACGCCATTATAGTTCTCATCGTTCATAAAACCCCACACTTCCCCCAACCCAATCCAGGTCTTTATTATAGTCCACTCCAATCATTTTTCCCTTGCTCAAACGAACGAGGTTGATAGTGAGCATGGGAGCAGGTTCATTGGGTAACCAAACGTAGAGCAATCTTATTTCCGCTTTTACAAGGCCTGTCGGAGATTGTATGACAGGTGCATACTGCACCTTTTTTTGCAGGATAAAATTCTCAGGGTCTTTAATTGTTTCAATGTCTTCCTGCTTTACATCAAAGATGACTCCATGGCCCGAAAATGAGAACAGTGGTTTTAATACATAGTTTTCAAGATCTGAAGGAATTGTTTTTACTTCATTCAGGAATCGTGTTTGCGGAACATACGGACTATTGATGAAGGGCATCGAAAACTTGCTGATGCGGAAAAACCAATTGGGATGAACGGTCCAGGTAACGTCTACATCTTCTGTAAGATTGAACTGGCACTTAAGGTCCGTTCGTTTTACAAATTCATCAAAGATCACCCTGTTATAAATTCTTTTGATGGGAATCTTACGACCCTCTTTTTCATAATAGAGATTGCGTCCTTCCCGTATCACTTTACTGATGCAGACATAGTCAATGCCCAGCATTTTTTTGGTGAGTTCGAAATCAACGCGGGTCTTTTGTTTTTCAGGTTCAATTTCAAGCAGTACTACATTTTCCGGATTTTCACCTGCTACGATCCATTCCCTGATGCGTTGTACATATGTTCCATTGGTTAAACCATTAAAGAGGTGGCTCACGTTTTCAGGGACCCAAAAAAACTGCCTGTATTTTCCTGCCAGCCAGTGCTGGTATCCAAACAACGATGGAAATGCCTGCATCTCAATCAGCTGTGGCGATAGTTCTCCCTTTTCATTTTGACAGACTGCAAAATCGATCGCAATCGTGTAAGGGCGGGGATCTTCATTTGGAACTTTTAAATTTGTCGGTATTGCCCTTTCCGATGCTGCGTAATATTCTTTTGAAGTAACGATGTTTAAAATTTCATTACCAGCTGTTATTAGTTGCTGCTCAAAATTCTTCGGAACAAAAATGGGAGATTCCGCAATTCTGAATTCTATATGGTAACCCGCTTCTTCATAGAGGTTGGAAAGGAATTGTCTGTAATTTTCAGGAGTGAATTGCGCATTGTATTTTTCACGATAGGATGGAATCATGGCTGATTGATTGAACAGCCTCAAAAATAGATAAATAGTGCAGAGTACAAGGGACGGTGGACGTCACTAAAAAGAAATAGAAACGCAGGTTTTAGTCAGACTTTTAAAAATTAAGCCATCACCGGTTATTCATCAAACACAATCTGCTGTTTCCAGCACCCTGTTGAATGAATTGCCTAAAAAAGTCGGGAGGATCGTTTGTTGTGTCAATACAATCTTATCAGGATCATCAAGATAATCTACCATCTGGTAATACTTTTCCATCCCATGGTGTTTGATGATGTGTTCTTTTTTATCGGGCCGTGAAAAATAACGGAGCATTCCCTGGGGATCAGCTTCAGGATGAAACTGCGTTCCGATAAATTCATCGGAAAAGCGAACAGCCATCACTGCACGTTCAAGATCAATGCGAGGCCTCGGTTTTTCAAGTGCAAGCAACTGGTATCCTTCGCGCGCCATCAGTGTTTGATTGGGCTGAACCACCTGGTAGTCACGGGAATCCACTGCATAAAATGGCTCCGGGAGCTTTTCAAAAAGCGGTTCGTTTGCCGCCTGTTCGGTTTCATGTATCGGTAAAACTCCGAAGGAGGTGGATTTACGCCTGTTTACTTCACCTATCTTCCAGTGCCTGCAGAGGAGCTGAAAAGAATGACAGATAAAAAAAGCGTGTTTCTTCTGATCCGAATTTTTAAGGTTATGCTCCCATAAATTATCTATGAGGGTAAAATACTTTTTCTCCCAGGGTTCATCGCTCGCAAGCGGGCTTCCGGGACCGCCGGAGGAGATATAAACGTCATAGCTTTCATCGGGTATTTCTTCTGCATTCCTTACATCGTAAACATCCCAGCGTACCCTTGCATCGGTTTTTAACCTTTCAAGGTATAGCAATGACCTTATGCAGCGCATGCCTTCGTTTTTCTCGCGGTTGTAAAGGTCGAGAACAGCTACTTTGATTGTCGGTTTGTCCATAATAGTGGCTAAACTACTTACTGATGGTGTTTTGATTTATCAATTAGCAAACCAATAATCAAAAATCAGTTAATAAGGTTCAAATATAAAATTAACCGAGAATTAATTTTCCACAGTCATTAAGAATTAATGCACTTTCTTAATGGTAGATGTCTGTTAAAGGATACAGAAATAGAATCAAAAATGTACTGCAGTTAATTTTTTATGTTTGCGTTTTCAGGTATTACATCAAAAAGAATTGGGGAATAATTTGCACTAAAACGTGTTGAATAAATCAATCCAATCCAACATTCGTCTCTTCCACAATATAATCCACCACTTTCCGCAGGTCGTTGGTTTTTTCAAATACTTTCAGTTGCCGGTCGGCGCCACTTCCCATTTTCACTATTTCCTGCAGGTAATTTACTTCTTCGCGGCAGTTGAGATCATCCACTACATCATCTACAAAAGTGATGAGTTCATCTAATAAACTCTGAAAGGGAACCTCAGCTTCTTTTCCAAAGTCAATCAGTTTTGCTTCCACTCCATAACGTGCTGCGCGCCATTTGTTTTCATTGATGAGGGCACGTTTGTAGGTGCGGAAGGTCAGGTTTTGCTGCATGAGCTTGTGCTGCTTTGCAACTACTGCCTGCATGATGGCTGCCAGCGCAATGGTTTCATCCAATCGCATGGGCACATCACAGATGCGGAATTCGAGGGTACTGAAAACAGGATGCAGGCGAAGGTCCCACCAGATTTTTTTGCCATTGTCAATACAATTTGTTTTGACGAGCAGGGAAATGTATTCGTCAAATTCAGAGGCGCTGGTAAAATTTTCAGGGATGCCTGTCCGTGGAAATTTATCGAAAACCTTGGTACGGTAAGATTTATAACCGGTATTTCTTCCGAGCCAGAATGGAGAGTTGGTTGACATCGCAAAAATATGTGGCAGGAAATACCTGACGGCATTCATGATCTGCACACCGGTTTGACGGTTGTCGATACCCACATGCACATGCAACCCAAAGATCAGGTTGGATCGCGCGGCATCCTGCATTTCATTAACGATCTCCTTATACCGTGGATGATCGGTGATCATCGCATCCTGCCAGCGTGAAAACGGGTGTGCACCTGCTGCACCTATCAGGCAGTTTTGTTTTTTTGCAATACCGGAAATGATGCTCCGCAAATGTCTTACTTCCTTGCGCGCCTCCTTTACGTCATGGCAAATATTGGTACCTACTTCCACCACCGCCTTGTGCATTTCAGCCTTCACCTGTTCATTGAGAATGGTCATGCCACCTTCTACTACTTCATGCATGTGAGATACCAGTTCTCTTGTTTCAGGATCAATGATCATGAACTCCTCTTCAATTCCTATCGTGAAAAGTTTATTACTCATGGGTTGGTAGTAAGTTTAGCGATGGAGGGCAAGTTAAATAACAAAAACGCAAAACACAAAATACAAGACACGAATCACGTAAAACGAATCAGGAAATACGTAGCATAAATCCCAATTAGGAAATCTGGCCAATTGTGCAGGTCCAATAAACTATGAATCACTCAATGATTCGTGTATCATAAAATAAAAACGAACCAGGTAATACAAATCACAACTTCCTATCCGGAGAATTATGTTTTGTGTTACGTGATTCGTGCAGCATTAAAAATCACTAAACGCTATCTGAAAATGTTCCTTTAAGGCGGTCATGATGAATTTATTTAAGTTCAGAATGACTCCCTCTATTTTCAGATAACTATTTAAAGTCTTTTGTCATCCCAATGCCCTGAGTGGCATTTTTCACATAGGCTCCCCAGGTCAGGTTATCAGCCCCTTCGCGGTGAGTCAATGCTTTTTCAATCGCCATGTTCGCTGCATTTTCTACCACCCATTCAAAGTTCTCATCTCCTACTGAATTACGGTCTGCATCGGGTGAAGGATTGCAAAAATCAATGGCATAGGGCACACCATCACGAATGGCAAATTCAACGGTATTGAAATCATAGCCGAGTGCATGGTTCAATTTCAGTACATAGTTGTGTACTGTTTGCATCAGTTCATCAGAAATTTTATGGTTGGCAACATAACGCAGGTGATGCGGGTTGCGTGGTTCGTAATGCATGATCTTTACATACTTTCCACCAAGACAATAGCAGCGGAAATACGCATCGAACTTAATCTCTTCCTGCAGCAGCATTACCAATTGCCCTGTTTCTGCATGCTTCTCAAATAAATCAGCAGAGTCGCTGATCTTGTATACATTTTTCCAGCCACCACCAGCATATGGTTTCATGTAAGCCGGAAAGCCAACATAGCCGAACATTGCTTCCCAGTCAAGTGGAGAAACAAGGTTGGAGAAAGAATCTGCAGAAGTATCAGTTGGGTGTTCGTTGGAAGGAAGAATCACCGTCTTCGGAACCGGAACTCCAACTTTTATCGCAAGACAGTTATTAAAGAACTTATCATCAGCACTCCACCAGAAGGGATTGTTTAATACAGCCGTTCCGCACAATGCGGCATTTTTTAGGTAGGTACGGTAGAAAGGAACATCCTGTGAAATGCGGTCAATGATCACATCGTACCCGGATGAATAAGCCTGTGCTACCTTATCGATGCGAACAGCTTCTGCTGTTATTCCATCCACAGCTTTTGAGTTTACCCTGTCGATAAAGGCCTGTGGGAACGTGCGTTCCATACCGAAGAGAATTCCGATTTTTTTCATGGGGAGATTTAAATTATTTGAAGGAATGTTGAACTGTTAGCTTGAATCCTGCTGCACACTTTTAAGGCTACTTAAAATTTCATTTGGGAAAGGTAATGCGGAAACATTTCCCGCCACACCGGCCAGTCATGATTGGCACCCATCCTGATATCCAGCCAATGACGTATGCCTTTTTTATGCAAAATTTCTGAGAGTTCCTTGTTTGCCTCAAGGCAAATATCGTGTTCACCTGCGCCCAGCACAATGCCCATTTCGTGAAGGGCAGGATTTTCAAGTCCGGGCAGGTAATCAGTAGGATTGTTGTAATACACCTGGTCATCGTAATGCCCATCGAGTTGCGGCTTGATATCAAAGGCTGCACTCATGCTGAAGAGGTAACCTACATTTTCAGGATAACGGAAAGCAAAATTCGCAGCATGATAACCACCAAAGCTGCAACCTGCCACTGCAACTTTTGAATGGCCGGTTTCTGAAAGTGCGCGCGGAAAAATCTCCTCATGGATGAAGCGATCATAAACTAGATGGTTCTGAACGCGTGTGGCCGGATGGACATTTTTGTTGTACCAGCTTTCTTCATCAATCCCGTCTACACAATATATTTTTACATATCCATTGTCAATATACCATTGAACGCTTTCTATCAATTTGAAATCACGATTCTGAAAATATCTTCCCATGGAAGTCGGAAAGGTGATGATAGGATAACCACCTTCACCAAAAACCAGCATCTCAGTTTCCCGGTTTAAGGCAGGGGAATGCCACTTAAAATATTGTTCGTTCACTTTAAAAAGGGTTGATTATTAGGAAGTTAATACTAAGTAGTCATTTAAACGAGGCGCAAATGTAGGAAATGATTGGAAAAGATGGAAGGAAGAGGGTGCACGACAAATCTTTGTTTTTGTGGTCGGCGAGACGCCGACCACGGACAGTACCTTCCCTATGACAGTCCATGGTTGGCGGGACGCCAACCATTGCTCGAGAAAACTGAATGATTTGTCGTACACCCAAGGAAGAACCAGGAACCAAAAACCAGGACGTAAAACATAAGACCAGTTGAGGAAGCTATAATGGAAAGTATAATGTGGTATGTACAATTTAACCATGCAGCAATTTAACAGTGAATTAAGAACCTTACTACATTTGTCAAAACTAAACAGAGAAAGAATGCTCCGATATAACTGGACGAAGGAAGAACTGCTTGAAATATACCACTTGCCATTTATGGATCTCGTTTTTAGAGCCGCTTCCATCCATCGTCAAAATCACGATCCGAATGAAGTTCAGGTGAGTTCATTGCTGTCGATAAAAACAGGAGGCTGTCCGGAAGATTGCGCGTATTGTCCGCAGGCTGCCCGCTATCATACGGATGTTAAAGTGCACAAGCTTATGGAGGTGGAAGAAGTTACAGATCGTGCAAAAGTGGTGAAGGCTTCCGGTGCTTCGCGCATGTGCCTGGGTGCCGCATGGCGGGAAGTGCGTAACAACAGCGATTTTGACAAAGTGCTGGAGATGGTGAAAGCAGTAAATGATATGGGACTGGAAGTATGCTGTACCCTTGGTATGTTAAGTGAAGAACAGGCGCAGAAACTGGCCGAAGCGGGTTTATACGCTTACAATCATAATATTGACACATCGCCGGAATTTTACAATGAAATAATTCATACCAGGACTTATAATGACCGGCTTAGCACATTGGGTAATGTTCGCAAAGCAGGAATGACAGTTTGTTCAGGCGGAATTATTGGTATGGGAGAATCAGTAGAAGACCGCATAGGAATGTTATTGACTTTATCTTCCATGAATCCGCATCCCGAATCAGTTCCGGTAAATGCATTGGTGCCGGTGGAAGGGACACCACTGGAGGATCAGCCACTGGTTGATATTTTTGAAATGGTTCGGATGATTGCTACTGCACGCATTGCAATGCCTGCCTCTGTGGTGCGGCTTTCTGCAGGCAGAACAAGAATGACGATGGAAGGCCAGGCACTTTGTTTTATGGCGGGAGCGAATTCGATTTTTGCAGGAGAAAAGTTGCTAACTACTCCCAACCCTGCCTTTGATGACGACCTGCGAATGTTTCAAATGCTGGGTTTGAAATCGAGGGAGCCATTCAAGATCCCGTTAAAGAAAACACATGCAGTTGAAGTGTAGCAACTGATCAGGAAACGTATTGATTCCGGTAATACAACCTGCCTTCTTCTGGTAAAAAATATTTTTCCTTGAACGAAAATTTCCTTCACCAAAGGCTCGATAAAAGAAAAGCACTCGGACTATTGCGTTCGATGAAGGTCAGCGATGGCCTGATCGACTTTTGTTCCAACGATTATCTCGGCTTTGCCAATTCGGGAGAGTTACTTTCCATGATTGAACATTTTCCGGTGCCACCGAAGCAATCGAGGCTGGGTTCAAAAGGATCGAGGTTGCTGGCTGGTAACACTGCTTTTGCTGAAGAACTGGAAAAATACATTGCAGGTTTTCATGGTGCTGAAGCAGGACTGATTTTTAATTCCGGGTACGATGCAAATGTTGGCTTTTTTTCAGCAGTGCCCCAAAAAAATGATGTGGTGCTGTATGACGAACTGATTCATGCATCCGTTCACGATGGCATGCGCATGGGAAAAGCTGAGACAATTTCTTTTTTGCACAATTCTATTGCTGACCTGAAATTAAAGCTGGAAGCACTTCGCGATTCAAAGGCCAAAGAGGTGCAGATTTTTATTGCTGTTGAAACAGTTTACTCAATGGATGGAGATGTAGCTTCGCTGGAAGAGATGAGTAACCTGTGTGATCAGTTTAACGCAATGTTGATCGTAGATGAAGCGCATGCAACAGGTATCATTGGAAAGCAGGGAAAAGGTTTGGTAAATGAACTTGCGATGGAGAAAAAAGTTTTTGCCCGCCTTCATACTTTTGGGAAAGCATTGGGTACACATGGTGCAATTGTGCTTGGAAGTGAAACACTGCGTAATTACCTCATCAATTTTGCACGGCCGTTTATTTATTCCACCGCACTTCCGTATCCGGCGTTGGTATCAATAAGATGTGCTTATGATTTTCTTCCTAAAGCCGGACAACAAAGAACGATGCTGCAATCATTGGTTGCGTTGTTCAGAAATGAAATCAAAAAGGTAAATGCCTTGGAAGTGATTGAAAGCAGCACTCCCATTCAAAGTGTAATTATTCCCGGAAATCAATATGTGAGAAGTGTAGCTGATTCGTTGCAATCCGCCGGTTTTGATGTAAGACCCATAGTTTCACCAACTGTAGCAAGAGGCAGAGAAAGGCTTCGGATATGTATTCACGCTTTTAACACGGAGGAAGAGGTGAATAGGCTGGTGGATAAATTAATGTTATGAATATATTACTAAATTGCTTTGGAGGGTCAAGATTGAACTGAGTAGTATATGATGCATGGATTGGCGTACACTGTTCAGAAATGCAAATGAGATTTCGTTCCCCTATCTTTCATTCAATCCGATTATTTCAGAAGAATGATTAGATTAGTTTAGGGTCGCAAGTTGCGACACCCAAAGTGGTATATTATCTAACTATTTATCTTATTAGTTATGGAAAAGAAGTCTCTTAAAACATTGATGCCCGATGAAACGTTGCTTTGAAAAATTCACCTCATAAGAAACCAGAAAGTGGTGCTGGATAAGGATCTGGCAGCACTTTATGGTGTAACTACGCGAAGATTGAAGGAGCAGGTAAGAAGAAATATCTCCCGTTTTCCGGAAGATTTTATGTTCTTGCTTACCAGGAAAGAGACTAATTCTTTAAGGTCGCCATTTGCGACCTTAAAACGGGGAACTGATGCTAAATACATGCCTTTTGCATCTAGTGAGCATGGGGTGCTGATGCTTTCAAGTGTTTTGAACAGTGAGCAGGCCATTCAAATGAATACTCAAATCATGCGTATTTTTTCGAGGATGAGTGATGTGGCATTGAACAATAAGCATATTTTATTGAAGCTGGAGCAGTTTGAGAAAAAGGTGAATAAAAATGATGATGACGTTCAGTTGATTTTTAAATATGTTATGCATATACTTAATCCTCCGGTAAAACCCCGCAAACGAATTGGTTTCAAAATTAAAGGCAGTGAATAAAGGACAAAGAATATTTATCACCGGCATTGGCACCGACATTGGTAAAACGTTAGCAGCAACCATTCTTGTTGAAGCATTGCATGCAGATTATTGGAAGCCCGTTCAGGCCGGGAGTTTAAACGACACGGATTCAGATTTTGTGCAGCGCATGATTTCCAACGAGGTGTCTGTGATTCATCCTGAATCCTTCCGGCTTACAGAACCCATGTCACCACATGCTGCTGCAAAGATCGATGGCGTAAAAATCAGGCTGAGAGATTTTCATCTTCCGCATACGAATAACACATTGATCATTGAAGGAGCAGGAGGGATTTTGGTTCCACTCAATGAAAAGCTACTGGTAATTGACCTAATCGAAAAATTAGATGCGGATGTGATCATTGTGATCAGAAATTATCTCGGGAGCATCAACCATTCATTGCTTACGATTGAAGCTGCAAAAAGCAGGAAGCTGAAAATAGCGGGATTGATCATTAATGGTGAACCTAATAAAGCTTCTGAAGAAATTATTCTTAGGCATTCGAATCTGCCATTACTTGGCAGAATTTTTACTGAGACAGAAATCACGCAGGCAATCATTAGCAAATATTCGGAGCAGTTTGAATTTTTTAAATAATACCTTACAGAAGTTGTATTATTTTTTGATCCAATCACTTTTACCTTTCTTTCTGATGCTAAAGAGGAAATATTCCACAGGCCTCATTTCTTCCTGAATAATTTACTTTTACGGTTTAGTTCTAATACTGAAATGAAGTTTCCAAATAACATGCTCTCTCTTTCTTCCACAGTATTCATCTACGCCGCCTCTTTTTTAACAAGTTGCGAAAGCCATACTGCAAGCTCTAAAGAAACCGATTTGCAAAAACCGCAGATAACAGCATTGAATGAACATCCTGTTCAGCAGGATTCGGCGTTGTCTCCGGCAGGTGGGCCACAAGGGATGGTCTGGGTTGCAGGTGGCGATTTTATGATGGGTGTGGATAATGATCCTGAATCACGGCCCGATGAATCACCTGCTCATAAAGTGCATGTTGATGGTTATTGGATGGATATTACTGAAGTAACGAATACACAATTTGCTGCTTTTGTGAA
This sequence comes from Chitinophagales bacterium, assembly GCA_039919825.1. Classification (GTDB taxonomy): domain Bacteria; phylum Bacteroidota; class Bacteroidia; order Chitinophagales; family UBA10324; genus JACCZZ01. The sequence continues at coordinate 10,261 of JBDSEW010000341.1, forward strand.
GGCAACCGGTTACATCACAACTGCCGAAATAAAACCCGATTGGGAAGAACTTAAAAAGCAACTGCCTCCTGATACGCCAAGGCCACCGGATTCAGTTTTTGTTGCCGGTTCATTGGTTTTTGATCCTCCTAATTACCCGGTTTCGCTCGATAATCTCGGACAATGGTGGGTATGGGTACCAGGTGCTAACTGGAAGCAACCTCTTGGTCCGGGAAGCTCCATTGCCAGCAAGGAAAATTACCCGGTGATCCAGGTTTCGTGGGACGATGCAGTGGCTTATTGTAAATGGGCCGGCAAACGCCTGCCTACGGAAGCAGAATGGGAGTTTGCCAGCCGTGGTGGATACAGCGATAAGAAATATCCATGGGGAAATGACCAGGACTATGCCAAGCATGCAAATACCTGGAATGGTCATTTTCCTGATAAGAATACCAAAGATGACGGCTTCGAATTACTGGCTCCCGTAAAGTCATATCCACCCAATGGCTATGGCTTGTATGACATGGCTGGAAATGTTTGGGAATGGTGTAGCGACTGGTATCGGTTTGATTATTACAAAGAATGCAAGGCAAAATCTGAAGTATCGAACCCGACAGGACCCACCAGTAGCTATGACCCTGAAGAACCAACAGTTCCGAAGCGGGTAAACCGGGGAGGATCGTTTTTATGCAACGACAGCTATTGTTCAAGCTACAGGGTGGCAGCCCGGATGAAGACCAGTCCTGATACAGGATTAGAACATTGCGGTTTTCGGTGTGTCATGACTAACGAGCAATGGGAAGCGATAAAAAAAAGAAACTGAGGAGAGTAACTTTTCCGCTACATAAATAGTCAGGATGGCATGATTTTAGGTCAGTGCGTCCGTCGATACCTCCCAAAGGTTAAAACCCCATGAAAAAATCAATTGCTTTTTTATTCTTTATCACAGCTTTTTTATCCGGCCATAATGCCTTTTCACAAAATAACAGGCATAACAGTCTCGGACTCTATATTGGTCCCAATTTCAGCAATGTAGATATCAAATCACCCAAGCTTACCTCAGATACCCGGTCAGGATACCAGGCGGGTATTTTTTATCGCTCGGGAAAAATTGTGTATGGCCAGGCAGGGCTTCAATACCAACTGATGAAAAGCAATTTTCAGATAGTAGATTCGACGCCTGATGTTCCCGGCGACATTTCTTTTAAAAGGATTCAGATTCCTCTGTATGGTGGATTGAATCTCGTTCCGGTGATTAACGGCATTTTAAATATCAGGGCTTTCGCAGGTCCGGTTATTTCTTATGATTTTAATATTATGGAGAATGACCCTGCAATGTCCCCGGAAGATTTTGCAAGATTTAGGGTTGATGGTACTTTTGGTGCAGGATTAGATGTTCTTATTTTCTCGCTTGATGCGGGTTATACGTTTGGTTTCAGTAATCTTTTCGCCAACGATCTTGATGGAAAAGGCAATTATGCATTTGTAAACGTAGGCCTTAAATTTTGAGGTTGCAGCGAATTGAAGTCGATGAATTCTATTTGTTTAAATGGGTGGGGGGAATTATCTTCGCGCCACTTCTTTATGCCTTTAAGCCACCAGTTAAGTTTCAAGTAATTATCCGGTTAGTTAGGAAAAGTGCTGCATTAGGTTGAAAGTCCGGATCGCATTATTAATTGCATAAGATTTGTGCGAGGAGTGTCAGATTTCGTGGTACTCCGTTAGACCTTATTACAATAACTGCAATCATAACTTTCCCCAAATTCTTAACCAACTATGAGATATTTACAATTACTGTGCACCAGGCAAGGCAGGGTTTTAATTACTATTTTTCTTTTGCTGAATACGACCACAGCCTCCACTTTTGCTCAATCCGCCTCTTTCTGGCAGGAAGTAAATTCCGGAATTGTACAGGCATTCGGAACAAGATATTCGACCCCTTCGAGTTACCGTTCAATACAGTTAAACATTACTTCTATGCGGGAATACCTGCTTACCGCGCCCATGGAATTTTCGGAAAGTGCACGCACCCAAAGTGTGGTACTGAGCCTGCCTATGCCTGGTGGAGCAATAGAAGACTTTGAAATATTCGAATCGCCCATCATGGCGCCTGCACTTGCAGCAAAATATCCGAATATAAAAACATACGCAGGAAGAGGAATAAGCGACCCAAGGGCACACATTCGGATTGATGTCACAGATTTTGGTTTTCATGCAATGATCCTATCGCCGAGAGGTGATGTATTTATTGATCCCGTCAGTAATGAAAGTTCCGATTATTATATTGCTTACAATAAGAAAGACCTGCAGCGTGAGTATGAATTCAATTGCGAAGTGAAAGGAGAGGAAGATGAAAGCATTCACCTGGAAAAGAAACATAACATCCCGCAATATCGCAGTTCAGGTGACCTATTGAGGATCTATCGCCTGGCACTTGCCTGTACCGTAGAGTATGCAAATACAAAGGGGGGCACTGTCAGTGGTGCCTTATCAGGAATGACTACTTCCATCAACCGCGTTACAGGTATTTATGAATCGGAGTTTGGAATAAGGATGGAGCTGATTGCGAATAATGACACGCTTATTTACACAGGTACTACAACATCTGATCCGTATACAAACAATGACGGTTTTGATATGCTTGATGAAAACCAGGAAAATATTGATGATATAATTGGAAGCGCCAACTATGACATTGGTCACGTGTTCAGCACGGGTGGCGGCGGCGTAGCAGGATTGGGCGTGGTATGTTTGACCAATCAAAAAGCAAATGGAGTAACCGGGTTGTCCAATCCTACCGGTGACGGATTTGACGTGGATTATGTTGCGCACGAAATGGGACATCAGTTTGGTGGAAACCATACTTTCAATTCAACAAGTGGCGCATGTGGTGGCTTCAACCGTAATGCAGGAACTGCTTTTGAGCCCGGCAGTGGATCTTCCATCATGGCATATGCCGGCATCTGCTCACCAAATGATTTGCAGCCTCATAGCGATCCTTTCTTTCATGTGGGCAACTACGATGAAATAAGTGATTATGCATTTGAATCTGAAGGGTCTTCCTGTCCGGTAACTTTTGAAACAGGCAATACCGTTCCTGAAGCAGAGGGCGGAAACAATTATACCATTCCTTACAAGACTTATTTTAAGCTCAGCGGTACCGGTTCAGATGCCGATGGTGATTCTCTCTCTTATATGTGGGAGGAAATCGACAAAGGAGCCGCCTGCAATATGAACTCACCTACCGGGAATGCACCCAGTTTCAGAAGTGTTAAAGCGGATTCTGTTCCATACCGTTACTTCCCGAAATTATCAAGCATTGTTGCAGGGACCGTTTCCAACGGTGAAACCTTACCAACCTATGCACGTTCGCTGAAGTTTCGTTTTGTAGTGCGGGATAACCGTCCCGACGGTGGTGGGCTTACCTACGATGATACTCCTGTAACACTTACCGTAATCAATACTGGTGCAGCTTTTAAAGTAACTTATCCTACAACTGCAGATGTTTGGGGCATTGGCACCAATCATACAGTAACCTGGGATGTGTCATCTACAGATGTTTCTCCGATCAATTGCAGCGGGGTGAATATTCTTTTGTCACTTGATGGTGGTTTTACTTATCCTGTAACCCTGCTGGCTAACACTCCTAATGATGGTAGTCAATTCCTGACGCTTCCCAACGACCCCAACCTCTTTACTATAAAAGCACGCATCATGGTACAATCCGCAGGTAACGTATTTTTTGATATTTCTGACCAGAATTTTACGATTGATGGAAGCACAGGGATAGAAGCTGCCACTGCTCCCTTGTATAACTTTATAGCTTATCCGAACCCAACCAATGGCTTGATCAATATTATTGTAACGGGTATTGACAACTACGCCACTACTGTTCGTGTTAAAGATGTAATTGGAAGAACCGTAGCCGAAGAATCTCTTGGCAACATCACAGGACAAAAAGAGATCACATTGGATCTTTCAGGTAAACCCAACAGTATTTATATGGTGGAAGTGACCACAGAACATGGCAGTGTGATGAAAAAAATAGTAAAGCAATAGTCACCCAACCTCTTTATTTTCTGGCATTGAATGCGGTTGTTGCAAACGCGTTTTTTTTATTCCTTTGTGCAGACTGTTTTACGCAGATCAGTTTATTTCCTCACGCTACAATTATCCTCCGGGGTATTCAGCATGAAGGTTAACTTTACGGGTTTCCAAAATTAATTTTAATCACACACTATGAAAATCATATTTTTGGTTGGTGCCTGCACCTTATTATTTTCCATGTCGATGAAACAAGAGATGCTGCCGCCTGATGAATTACCAATATCGGAAAGTGCAATCGCTACGATTCTGCTTGCAGGATTTCCTGATTTTTTGGTCGCCGATGGCAACACTGTTTGGGTAACTAATGTAAACCGCGTTGAACAGTTAAAGCTGGGAAGCGATGTTCCTGTTAAAAGTGTTGAAATGCCTCAGCCCTGCGGAGCCGGAGTTGTAGCATTTGGATCACTGTGGATTGCCAGTTGCCAGGACAAATCCATTTACCGCATCGACAAAAATTCAGGTGAAATAATCAGTATCATTCATACGGGTCTTGCTGATCCATTTGGTGAGTTGAGTGTTGCTGCAGGTGCGCGTGCTGTTTGGGTACTCTCTGACAAGGAGGGATCACTTTCAAGAATAGATCCGGAAACAAACACTGTGGTAAATAATATTACGGTAAAACCAGGATCATCTTGTGCCGTTTTCGGATTTGGTTCAGTATGGGTTTCCAATCCGGATGTTGGTGAAGACAGAGGGTCAGTTCAACGGATCGATCCGGTAAGAAACAGGGTAGTGGCCACGATTCCGACAGGTCCTGTTCCTCATTTTTTAGCTGCCGGTGAAGGTGGCGTGTGGACTTTAAATCAGGGTGATGGCACGGTAACACGGATAGATCCTGAACTGAATAAGGAGGTAAAGAATATCGAAGTGGGGGCTAAGGGTAGTGGCGGAGACATTACAACCGGAGGCGGCCGAATCTGGGTGAGGGCTACCAAGGTATTGTTGTCAGCTATTGATCCGGCCAGCAACCATGTAGCTGTTGTGTATGGACCTCCTTCAGGAAGCGGTGCTGTGAGAGTTACTGGCAATAATGTGGTGTGGTTATCTGCACATGATGTGCATACTGTTTGGGC
>JBDSEW010000052.1:0-5229 GCA_039919825.1 Chitinophagales bacterium
GCCGGCGATAAGCTTCAGGTAAAAGGAAATGGATCATTCAACTACGATATTAATCCCACGGGAAAAATGACGCTTACAGGACGGTATGAAATTTCTGATGGCAGCTACAACCTTACGTTGTACAATGTCATAAGAAAACAATTTATACTGGATAGAGGGAGTTCCATCACCTGGACTGGGGAGGTGCTCGATGCAAACATTGATATGAAAGGACATCTTGATGTGCGTACTTCACCATTTGCGCTGGTTGGCTCGCAGGTGGGCGGAGTAACAGATGCACAGCAGGCTCAATACAAAGACCCACTTGACTTCGACGTATTCCTTATCATGCAGAGCAAGTTGCTTGCGCCGCAAATCTCTTTCGATATACAACTTGATGAAAAAGATAAGGGTGCCCTTGATGGAATTGTAGATGCGAGGCTTGCAGAGCTGCAAAAGCAGGAAGGGGAAATGAATAAACAGGTATTTGCCTTACTCGTGCTGGGAACATTTGTTGCAGAAGATCCAAATGCAAGTACAGGTGCATCCGCTTACATCAGCGATGTGGCAAGAAGCAGTGTAAGCAGTATGCTCTCGGGTCAGTTGAACAAGCTTTCCAGCCAGTACATTAAAGGAGTTGATATCAATTTTGATTTGAAGTCGGTTACCGATTATTCATCCGGTATTGAAGAAGAGAAAACGGAATTGAACATAGGCATCAGGGAACAGCTTTTCAATGAGCGGTTGCAAATTTATGTGGGAACCAATTTTGATATCGGCGGCAGCACTGTATTCTCCACCAACCCAAGCGACCTGAGTGGTGATTTTTCATTGGAATACCTCGCCACACCTGATGGCCGTATCAGGTTGAATTTGTTCCGGAAAGATAGTTATGAAGGAATCTTCGAAGACCAAACAGTAGAGTCAGGCGTGTCGGTGATCTATAATCGCGATTACAACAGCTTAAGGCAGCTTTTCATTTCACGTAGAGAAGCGGTGGCGGAAAAAAGGAAAAAAAAGAATACTGAAGAAAACAGTCCTAAGACGAAAGGTGAAGGCAATGAATAGTAGTGTCATACTAAAATGAAAGTACTGCAAAAGATAACAGGTAAGCAATTCATGAAACGTTTCAAAGCGTTTCCGCACACTGCCTTTTTTGCAGCGTGGTGTCTTGTGTTGTCTGTGCTTTTATTTTCATCGTGCAGCAATACCAGGCACCTTGCTGAAGGAGAAGAGTTATATACTAAAGGAAAAATTGAGATGGATCCTGCATCCGTAGAATTAGCAAAGAATGAAGTTGTTTCTTCTTTAGAATCTGTGATGATACCAAAGCCAAATAAGAAATTTTTAGGAGCACGGATGAAGCTGGCGATCTACAATCGTGTGAAGGAACCCAAAAAGGAAACCGGATTTAAACATTTTCTTAAATATAAGATTGGTGAACCACCTGTATTAATGTCAAGCGTAGATACAAGGCGAACCGAATCTTTAATGGAAAACAGGTTGAACACATTTGGTCATTTCAGGAGCAATGTAACGGATACGGTGGTTCGTAAAAATCAAAAAGTAACAGTCACGTATTTTGTAAACATTGCGGCGTCTTACGTTATTGACTCTGTCTTTTTTCCAAAAGTCACAGATCGTCTTACGAAAAAGATCGACCTCACCAGGGACAGTTCGTTTTTAAGACCGGGAGATACTTACAACCTTCAGGTAATCAGTATTGAGCGCGAACGGATTGACAGGATGCTGAAAATAGAAGGGTATTATTTCTTCAATGCTGATTTTATTATTGTACGTGTGGATACAACAATAGGAGATCACCATTGCAAAATGTATGTTGACCTGAAAAGAAATATCCCTTCTGCAGCACTTCGGTATTATTCAATCGGCGATATCTATGTTTTTCCTGAATATTCATTGAATCAAAAACGCAGTGAAGTAAGGCGAATAGATACTATACTGGTAGACAGTATCTACTACGTTTCTGCAAGACACCTGTTCAGGCCGGCTGCCATTTTACAGAATGTCTATTTTCATAAAGGTGAAATTTATGATGCGCGTGATTATAACCGCACCATTGGACGATTAATGGGACTTGGTGTTTTTAAATATGGCAATATTAAACTGGAACCTGACTCATTGCATGATGGATGGCTGACTACAAAAATTTTTCTGACACCTCTTCCCAAGCGATCTATAAGAGGAGAGGTGGAGGGAATTATTAAGGACAATGGCTTTGCCGGACCAGGATTGACTATCGGTACCAGGAACAGGAATATCTTTCGCGGTGCAGAATTGTTTGTGGTAAATTTTACAGGAAACTATGAATTGCAGGTTTCCCGCAACGTGCCGCCGCTGCAAACCTTCAAGGTAGGTATTACACCACAGTTGATCTTTCCCAAGTTTTTAGTTCCATTTAAAATTAAGCGCACAAGAAGCGTATTTGTACCAAAGACCAAGATTGAAGCTAATTATACAGTCGAAAACAGGGAGGGTTATTATTTACTCAACTCATTTTACGTGAATTTTGGTTACGACTGGAAGGAGACTATTACCAAGGAACATTCTCTCACTCCCATTACGGTTAATTATGTAAACACAACTCAAACTACTGAAAAGTATGATTCGATCATTGGCCAGAATCCGGCATTGCAAGAAAGCTTTGAGCGTCAGTTTGTAATTGGAATCAATTATGCCTACACATTTACCGACCAGGTATATGCCTGGCGTAAAAACCCGGTTTATTTTAAAGGAACGGTGGAATTCTCAGGCAATAGCGCCTATGCTATCCAGAGTTTGTTTCATACGGAAAAAGGAACACCGGAAAATCCCTTTGAAATTTTTCAGAATGCCTATTCACAATATGGTTGGTTGTCGCTTGATTTTCGTTATTACCTCGCTACGGGAAAATATTCGAAGCTTGCCAGCCGCATCTTCACCGGAATGGCATTCCCTTATGGAAACTCAGACTTAATACCATATTATAAAAGTTTTTCAGCCGGTGGTGTGAGTGATCTTCGTGGATTCAGATCGCGCTCAGTGGGTCCGGGAACATTCTACGATCCTGTTATCGACAGCATTGGCTATTACAACCAGGTAGGGGATATTAAACTCGGGTTGGCAATGGAATATCGTTTTCCCATTGCAGGCTATTTAAAAGGGGCCTTGTTTGCTGAAGGTGGAAATGTGTGGATGCAAAGCACCAAGTTATATGGTGAAGAAGGGGTTTTCAAATTCGATGAATTTTACAGAGAGCTTGCAATAGATGCCGGCATAGGGCTTCGGCTGGATATCACGTATGTAGTAGTAAGATTTGATCTTGCAACTCCTCTGAGAAAACCCTACATCACAGAAAATGATGGATGGAAATTCGATCCGTTCAGCAAGAATCAATACGGTCGCAGCAACCTGATATTCAACTTTGGAATAGGCTATCCATTTTAGAATTTACTCACCTGCTGAAACCTTAAACCTGAAACCCATCTCATTACATTATCTATCAAAATCAAACCCAACAGCAAATCCACGCAATTAATAAAGGATACCAACGGAAATTGGATATTGAAAGTGAATGCTGCACCGGATAATGGCTAAGCAAATGAAGAAGTGGTTCGCGTGCTCGCTAAAATGTTAAAATTGCCAATGTAATCGATAGAATTGATAAGTTGCCATTCAAATTCAAACAAGCGATTTCAGATAACGGCATTAGCGCATGAAGAAGTCATTAAACTGTTAGAGAATAACCTGCTGCGAAAATAAAAGAGTATAATGCTATGCTGCAATTATCAGGGCAATAGACAGCAAGCCGACAAAAATTCCGGTAAGATTGAGCACTGAAAGTTTTTCTCTGAATAATATCCATCCGCAAAAGGTTGTCAGAATAACAATACCCATATTATTTACCGGAAAGATCACTGAGCTTTCCCAACCGGGAATATTCAACGCCTTCAATAAAAACAACATCGAAAAATAATTGGGGATGCCCAGCAATATGCCGCCAAGGATGGATTTCATTTGAATGCGTTTTCCTAAAAATATCCCACGGTAAATCATAGCAATACTGCCTGCTATAGCAGCAAATCCAAAAATGGAAATGTTGAAGATGTCAAATTCCGTGTGTACCAGCAATTTCGCAAAGGCATAGTTGATTACCGAATCATTGATGCCACTGCCAATAAAGATCATCAACGCAAGCATTAATCCACGGACATGAACAGCCTGTTTGTTTTTTTCAGGCGTAACAGCAGTGAGGTAAACTGCTATAAATGCCAATAACAATCCAAGCAACTTGATGATGGTTAATTGCTGGCCGTAGAGGTAAATTGCTGCCGTTACCGGAATGGCCATAGACAGCTTACTGGAAACAGAAGTGAGCGTAACACCGATGTTGGCTGCAACAAATGCCATCATATTGAAAATAAAAAAGAAGGAGCATCCAAGAAAAGCAGCGTACGGAAACCAGTCTTCTTTAAAAATTTGTGTCGATGGAATTGCGCCGGAAACAATCATGCCTGTAACAACACAGGTAATGTAATTGACCACAATGCCCTGCAGCATGTCTACTTTATAAAATTTAAATACCCGGAATACGATTACAAGGTAGGTTGAACAGAGAATGCTGAGAACAAGAGCTATCATGGCCTTCGTTGAAGTATGATCAAATCATCATCACCAATGCGCTCTTTCGCTATAATATGGCCTTCCATTTCAGGTGCAGCAATACCATTTCCTAAAATTTTCGATGCGATGAAAATCCTTGCTTCATCCCATTGACCGCTGTTGATAAACGTCTGCAACAAACTTGATCCACCTTCCACCAATACTGATTGAATCTGTCGTTCATGTAATTTTGAAAGCACCTGTTCAATCAATCCTGTTTCAAAATTTATAATCACAAACTCAATATTGGGTAATGGCTCTCTTTGCCGGGAGGTGAAAACCAATGTTGCAACTGTACCATTAAATAAATGCAAAGTCATTGGTAATCGTAAATTCCTGTCCAATGCGATCCTGAGTGGCTGTTGCTGGTTCCACAGTCGCGCATCCAATAAAGGATCATCGTTCAGGGCGGTGTTTGTTCCCACCATAATTGCAGCTTCTTCACTCCGCCATTTATGAAGCAGGGTTTTTGAAAAGTGATTGCTGATGGCCAATTCACGGTTTGCTAATCCAATATATCCATCGATGGTCTGTGCCCATTTCAAAATCACGTAAGGACGTTTCTTTTCCATGAAGGTGAAAAACCGC
>JBDSEW010000118.1:0-4755 GCA_039919825.1 Chitinophagales bacterium
TAATGCAGGGGTTATTGCAAAGGGAAGGTTTGTATTTATGCAATGAAAGAAGTGAAGGCAGGAAGTCTTAAAAATCCGGGCGTTTCGGCTTCGCTCAACGACCGGACTTTTTTCTGGTTACTATTTACGAAAGTGAAATCCTGCACATATCACAAAACATTTTCTACTGGTACATTAATTTCACAGTCAGAGAACTTTCCTCAGAACGGCATTCAACCAAATACATTCCTTTTGGAAATGCAGAAAGATCCAAATGCAGGAAGTATTGCTGATTACAGTTTCTAAGCTTTTTCTTCCATTCAAATCGTAAACTATTAGCAGAACGTTTCTCATTTCAGCAGGAAGTTTCACTTCAAATATTCCTGATGCAGAAGGATTGGGAAATAAATTTATTGTCGAAGAAATGCCGACATCCTTTACACGCACTTCCGGCTCATAGCAGGAAGATTCTATTAAAACCACAGAGGCATCTCTTTTTCCTAAGTTCCTCTGTGGTTATTCTAAAAAAGTTTATTTATTCAACCTAATTTCCTTTGATAAATTTTGCTGAATAAGAGTGCTCTCCATTGCTGATACGGATGAAATAAATTCCCGGCAAATAATGTTCGATTGACAGTGAATTGGATTTTGTTTTTGCACTATAAATCAGTTGACCGGTGAGCGAATACACGTCCACATTCATTTCTGATCCTTCAAACTGATTCGCGCTCCAGTTGATATTGTTTTGCGCAGGATTAGGATAAACCAAAAAGGTGTTTTCAACAGGTGCTTTAACAGTATTAATAGCTGTAACCGTTGCCTTGCAACTGTCATCCAATACAGCAGGCACCTCTGCCACTATTACATCATCAATATTAATATAAGAGGTACTACCCGGAAAAATCTGACCATACGCAAAGTTGCCTGTTCCTTGTGCGGATGTGCCGCTGTTTGTTTCAAAATTTCCAATGGTCAAATATTTATATGGCTTATCAGCAACAAAAATTCCTGATACATTGTACCATTTATCACCCTGCACATAAAAGCTGTCATTCCATGTCACCTGAGGTTCGAACGGAAGATTGCTGGTGTATAGACTAAATGAATTGTTGTTGGTAACTATAATTTTATCAGTGCTGAACAGCGCTCCAACCTTGTTAACGAATAAGGGGTTATTGTAATTTTTGTTTACATAAAACGAAACCAAATAACTGTTGCCGACAACCATTGTTTCTGTAAGTTCCGTTTCAATGTACTCGCGGTAATTACCCGGTGAATAGGTGAATACTCCAAGATAACCTTTTCCATTACGAGGAACTATGCTGCTCCATACAGTATAGTCTCCAAAACCTATGTAACTTGTGGGTGCATTTGCCTGGTTTGGATTTATTGCACAGCTATTCATGTAATCTGCCGAACCATCGGTCGCCATAAACCAATCATCGGTATTGTAATACCCAGCGAACTCACTTCCAGTGGGCACTAATAAAGCTTTGCATTCATCTGTACAGGTATAACATTCAGCACTTGGATTTGGAACTAAGTTATTACCGAGACAATTTACTGCAACAAGATTATTTTTCTCTAACGTATCGTTGTAAAAAATTCCAATCTTCATATCATAAGAACCGCCTGAATGTAATGCACGCGCATAATATTGTTGGCCCGGCACAAGTGATGCAGGAAGGTTTAAAATATTATCAGAACATTCGATGGAGGTTAAGCTACCGGGTGAGCCGCTGAATATTTCAATAGAAGTCTTTACAGATGGAGGGTCATCTACCACAATACTTGCACTTAATGATGGGGCAGTAAAGGTAAACCAGGCATCTGTGTAAGAGGTAATAGTTGATAAGCAACTGTTGCTTACAGATGACAAGCTAAACACATTGCTATTGTAAGTGTACCGGTAGCTGCTCGTAAAATTCAGGTAGAGTGCATTGGCAGGTTCATCATTAATAACAGAGGAAGGATATGCGTAAACTGCCAGATCAAAATCACCCTTGTACGATCCGCCACTTGAGTTGGGATAAATACGAAACCAAACCGTATCACCGGCATTGACATTTCCGGTTTGCGGAATCAGCGAAGTAATGCCACCACAACTGATTACATAATTTTGAATGTTACTGGTAGTGCTATAGGTGCTATATGCCTCCAATTCAAATTCGCCCTGGTTGACGGAGGAGCTAGTGATTAAATACTGTGCAGTTTGCGAAGCCACAAAATAATACCATACATCTTCAATTACTGTAACAGTGCTGCCTGAACAATAATTTGGAAATGATGGCAGCGCACCACAGGCAATTTGGTTGCTTAATCCCATTACCGCATCGTTGGTTACAGCTAATTGGCGCGCTCCGGTAATTGCGTCATTAGAAGGAGCAGTGAAAACTCTGATTTTGAAATGAGACAATGCCCCTGCTAAACTGTAATACACACGAAAATAATATTGCTGACCCGAAGTTAAATTGGGAAAATTTCCCTGCTTGCCTGATATACACACTACACTTGTTAAAGAGCCGCATGATCCTGAGAACAGTTCAACAATGGGATTAAAGCTGGCAAAATAATCTGATATAATATAGCTGTGTGATGTTTGCGTTGCCGTAAAAGAAAACCAAATATCATCATCAGCAGTTTGTGTACAGCCCGGCAATGATTGTGTTGCATTGAGCGAATTGTAAACCTGCTGATTCGCATCGCCTGGATCATTTGTCAGAACAAGTTCTTCAGCTCCTTCACACTCATCATTGCTTTTATAAATGGCTAATTTGAAATGAGAATATTGTGTTGCACTTCCGGTGTATAACCGCAGATAATAAGTTTGTCCAATGGTTAAACTTTTTATCTGATCCAGTTTATCTGGTTTAACAGTATCGCATTTAATGCTTGCAAGCGATCCGCAACTTCCGCTGAACAATTCGTAAACAAATCCTTCAGCGTATAAATTATAATCTTCAGGCGTAACATCCAAAACATAATTAGTTCTGTTAGCAGTAAACTTGAACCACACATCGTCATCGGCATTGCCTGCACAACCCGGCTGCGATTGTGTTGCTGAAAAAGTAGTTGCTTCCACCGTATTTTCAGGATACAATTTATCACCAGGAATTACCACTATCGCCCCGCTGCAATCATCATTGTTCAGGATGGGAGTTACGGCAATATTAAAATGCTGCTGATTTGATGCTGCTGAGTGTAACTGAATATAATAGGATGTTCCTGAATTCAAACCTGTTATTTTTCCATTAACCGGAATATTGCATTCCACAATGTTTGGCGCTGCACAAGTACCACTGTAAACCGAAAAACTTAAAGGAGAAAAATTCTGAACTTTAATAAATGCCTTGCCTGAGTTTGCCGTGAACTTGTACCATAAATCATTTTCAGTGGTACATGTTCCGGAAGAAGGAAAACCAAACCATAAATCACCAGTTACCTCTGTGTCATCGCTGAATGATGCGCTCATCGGAACAGTAATGGCTCCGATGCAATGATCGTTTGGTACAGGATCCAGCAAAGCAACTTTAAATAATGGGGCACTATTGTATCCAGCAGAGAGCATCCTGAAATAATACTGTTCCCCGATAACTAAATTTTGAAACTTAACATGGTCCTTATTATTAAATCCACCACATTGTTTTTGAACCAGGCTTCCACAGTTGCCGCTGAAAATTTCGTATTCAAAATAAGGAGCAATACCATCAATGTATAAAACCTGTGCCGTATCAGCAGCAGTAAATTTAAACCACACATCATAATCATTAAGAGGATTGCAGAGATTATTTCCTGCATTACTTGCAGCAGTCCAGAAATATAATCCGGCAATGTATGGCTGGTCGTTTCGATAAATGGTGAGATTATAAGCTGTATTACACACATCATTTGAAGGAACATTCAACAACGATATTTCATATCTATAACCTGCAAATTGCTGATAAGCCCTAAGGTAATATGTTTGACCGGGTGTGAGACCGGTGAGCGTATTTACGTTGTTGGTAAAACAACTGATGTTTGTGAACGAACCGCAATTTCCGCTCATTAATTCCATAGATGGAATAAGTCCGTTTGATAAAGATTTAATGTAGACAACCTGCGTATCATTGGTAGCAACAAAATAATACCACAAATCATAATATTGCGTACCTCCACAAATGTCCACAGAAGTGTTAGTTGCAGTACCAAGATCCTGCTGAAGAGGTGTAAATGCAGCACCCGCATTTTGAACAGTTAACAGTGTAGCACCCTCGCAACTGTCATTAACCGCAAAGCCAAAGCTTTTTACTGAAATTAAGAGAACTAAAATGGTTAAGGAACTTGAAGCAAGAAGTTTTAAGTTTTTCATGATTTATGTTTTTATGATTTAAAGCATTTTTAAAATTTCAGCTACGTTAGTATGTTGACCATGTACCGAACCTCAGCTTTTTTTACAGAGTAAATTGCGATAGAGCAGAGAAAAAGAAAAAGGAGTTGTTTCAGGTGATTTGAGTTGCGCATTTTATTGCTATGAATGCTTTTAGTTATTCAGAAACTAATTTTGAAACGAATCGCTGATGTTCATTTGCGATTTCAAGGAAATAGATTCCTTTTGGAAAAGGAGAGAGGTCTATGGAGGCAAGACCCACCAAAGAATTTCCCACCGTACAATAAATTTTCCTTCCGCAAACATCATACGCATTAATAGTTGCAGCGGTAGATGAAGAAGGAATGCTGAATTGAAAAATACCATTGGCAGAAGGATTGGAGAAAACCTGTATTTCAGGATTTGCAATT
>JBDSEW010000166.1:0-9890 GCA_039919825.1 Chitinophagales bacterium
ATTCCCACAGGACCGCCTGAGCCACCCTGCGTTTGAAAGTGGTTGATGTTGGGGACTTCCACTTCATCCAGGTAAAACCTGTTTTCATTAGGAGCGCCGCCACGTATGATCACATCATTTCTGAAAGTAACGGATTGCGCCACACCCGGAAAAGACTGTATCACTTTCGAAATATCACGGTTGCCTCCCGGATTGCGTTGAATCTCATTTACACCAATGGTTCGCAGCGAAACGGGACTCTCGTCAGATTTATTAAATGCGTCAGAGTTCACTGTTACTTCATCCAGCTCTTTCACAATTGATTCCATCGGAACCGCTGCCTGCGTGGCAATGGCATTGGTAACCTGCAGTTCAAAAATTGTTTTGGTTTTATAGCCCACCGATGAAACGATGATGTTATATAGACCTGGCGTGAGTCCTGTAACCTGGAAATTGCCGGCAGAATCCGTGCCGGCACCAAAGGTTGAATTCTGTACTACAATTGTTGCAAACTCAATAGGTTGGTTATTAAAAGCATCATACACTCTTCCACGGATAATACCGGATTGTGCTATTCCACAATGTGAAAGAATGAAAAAACCTGCAACCAGTAAAAATCGCTTCATGGCTTCGAAAAAAAATTACACCGGTAATACAAATAAGATGGAAAAGAGTTTTGGCATCAGTATATTTTTATTTTGTAAGAGGCTGTTTTGAAATGATAATTATTTTTAGTAGGTAGTTGCGGCTTCGAGTGAGTGGCTCCCCTCTCCATTTGGAGAGGGGCTGGTCCGTAGGACTCCTATGGAGGGGTGAGGCTATAAAAGTGATCGAGCTACCAGGCATTCACTTCATAAAATTTATTCTTATTGATTTCAAAACAGCTCCTAAGAAAGTGCAGGAAACCATCAGAAAGATTTTTTCTTGTGCAATAGCCACCATGGCGTTCCTGGTGAATCGTGGTGCTCGTAATGATAGCCGAAAAAATAGCAGGTAATAAATGCGAGGAAGTGGTTTTTGGAAAGCGTAGCTGCGTGATGTTTATTCGATATCGGAAATTCACCTTTGTGCGGCAGATAGGTTCCGAAATAAAACAGTTGCAGGGTGCTAAACAGAGAAGGTACTATCCAAAAAAGGATCAGGTTTATTTGTGGAGTCATCAACAATAAAACATTGAAGGTAACAGCCATCAATACCAATTGCCAGATGGTAAGATAATTTTTAAGGAATGAAAAATACCATTGTAAAAAATTACCGGTATGAAAATCAGGATCATCTGCAGTGGCAACATACCGATGGTGCTCATGATGTTTCTTATACAGCCGTGGATAATAATTGAAAGCAAATAAACCGGCACAAATCCATCCAATTACTGTGTTTATTTTTTTATTGGAAGAAACCGTTCCATGCATGGCATCATGTGCTGTAATAAAAATGCCGGTATATAAATGCGTTTGAAGCAGCATTAAAGGAACTATCCACCATTGAAAGGAATTGACATCCAGCAAAAAACCAACTCCAACGCAGGCACACCAAAGTGTAACAATTAGCAACGCAAATAATAATCCTTTCTCATGGTGCATATTCAAAATTACAATTTAACTTTTTCAATGGATTGCTCTTCTGCATTTATCTCTGGGTGCCTACTAAATTGTCACTAAATGGAACCGTGATGCCGAATTTATTTCGTCATCTCTGCGAAATTGGGAGATCCCGAAATAAATTCGGGATGACAGCTATGATTTTACTTTTCTTCCAACCATCAATGCGACAATCTGTTTTGCACCGTCATCTCTTGCTCCTGCAAGTCATACTTCACCTCTTCTGAATCCTTCCTCCTGGTCCCGCCTCTCAAAAAACTTTCCCTAAAAAACCAAAATTCCAACATTAACTTTGAAGCATAAATCCCGATAGCACAGCATGACAGATTACTTTGAAGCAAACAAGAGACTGTGGGATGAGCGAACACTGGTTCATGAAAAATCCGCCTTCTATGATGTGGACTCCTTTAAAAAAGGAATCAATTCACTCACACCCATTGAGCTGGCAGAATTAACAACTGTAAAGGGGAAAAGGTTGTTGCATCTCCAATGTCATTTTGGATTGGATACGCTTTCATGGGCGCGGCTTGGCGCAAAAGTTACAGGCATTGATTTTTCAGAAGAAGCAATTGCAGCGGCGCAAAAGCTAACAGAAGAACTAAAGATGGATGCCCGTTTTCTCTGTTCGAATGTATATGAACTTGATAAAAACCTGGAGGGTGAGTTTGACATCATCTTTACTTCATATGGTGTAGTCGGATGGTTGCCGGACCTCGATCGATGGGCTTCTATCATCGCTCATTTTCTTACAAAGGGCGGGACTTTTTACCTGGCAGAATTTCATCCGGTAGTGTGGATGTTTGACAATGATTTTGAAAAGATAAAATATCCATATCACAATTACGAAGTGATTGAAGAAGAGGAAACGGGCACTTATGCTAACCGTAGAGCTCCGATCAAAAACACTTCCTTTACCTGGAATCACGGGTTGGGTGAAGTAATAAATGCTTTGATTAACCATAGAATGAAGATTGAATTTCTGCATGAATTCCCCTTCTCCCCGTACAATTGTTTTCAAAATACCATTAAGGGAACCGATGGAAATTTCCGCATCAAAAATTTAGAAAACCTCATTCCGATGATGTATTCCATCAAAGCTATCAAACAATAAAATAGATTGCATGGTACAATTGCAGGATTTAAAAAAATCGTACGGATCACATGTCGTGGTGGATGTGCCTGCATTCAATCTTGAACAAAAGATCTATTGGTTGAAAGGAATTAATGGTTCGGGCAAGACGACACTCATGAAACTGATTGCCGGCTTACTGCCATTTGAGGGAGATGTAATAATTGATGACAGCATCTCCATCAAAAAAAACCGCAGCGACTATTTACGCCTTGTAAATTATGCAGAGGCCGAACCGCTTTATCCTCCTTTCTTATCCGGAAAAGACCTGTTACAGCTTTATATCAAATCAAAAAAAGCAACACCTGACCAGGCGCAGGAATTAATAGCGGCGCTTCAGGTTGGCTCCTTTATCGAAAATGCAACAGGTACTTATTCTAGTGGAATGCTGAAGAAAATTTCGTTGCTTCTTGCATTTATCGGACAACCCAAACTGATTCTGCTGGATGAGCCATTGGTAACCATCGACGATAAAACTGTTCCGGTCATCAACCGGATCATTCGTGATTATCATGAACAGAAAGGGGTGACATTCCTGCTTACCTCTCACCAGTTGTTTGAAAGCACTGCCTTTCCCATCACACATCAGTTAGAGATGAAAGATCAAACCATAAAAATTTTATCATGACGGTTACCCAACTTTTCAACCGTGTTATTGGCATACCATTTTATCAGCGTCATGCAGGGTTATTCCTGTTTATTTTTATCCTGATGTTTGGGGTGATCCAGGGCTCTCAGTTGATCAGCTATCACTTAACCCTGATGTATGCCATGCTGGGATCTTGGGTATTCATGCTGGTGGTTTCCGGAATTTGGTTGTTGTATGGATTAAAATGTTTCCAGTTTACCCTCAAAACATTGTCGGAGCCACCGCAACAGTTTCTCTACACGACATCCGGCCTTCCAAAAAAAATTCAGTTCCACTCGCTATTTATATTGCAGCTTTTTATTTACCTGCCGGTGCTTGCTTATGCATTTGTGGTTGCGTGTGTAGGATTTTATTCAGGTCAGCCGGCCGCAGCTCTGTATGTGATTGCCTTTAATTTCGCAGTGTGCCTGTTCAGCACCTTACTTTATAAGAAAAAGCTCAACCATCCCAACCCGGAACAACATTTTTTTCTTGCCACTCTTTTCCGTTTTCCTTTTAGAAAACCATTTCCTTTATTTTTTATCTCACATCTGCTGAATGAGATGAAAGTAATATTCGTGGTTACGAAATTTTTTGCTGCTATTATAATTATCGCTTTCCTGAACGGATTTTTTATTGATACCTATGATGGCCGCGTGGTGATGCTCGGGTTCATGGCAGGATTAACGGCACATTGCGTGTTGGTTTTTGAATTCAGGAAATTCGAGGAATCGCTGCTCGGATTTTACCGCAACCTTCCTTTTACTACTTTGAAAAGATGGTGGAATTTTGCAATAATCTACTTTATCGTGCTGCTACCTGAATGGATCACTTTCGGTAGTGCATTTCCCGACAGGTTACATATGGCCGATATATGGTGGTTACCATTTTTCGGAACGGGAATGCTGCTGCTATATCATTGCCTGCTGTATAAGCCGCCTTTGGATATGGAACGGTACCTGCAATGGGTATTCGGGATTTCCGCCGTGCTTTTTTTCCTGATTCTTTACAAGGTTTACCTGGTGATTATTATACTCCTTCTGTTGCTGTCACTATTTTTTTTCTTTCGATGGTATTATTTGTTCGAGCAAACGGAAGGACAATTGTAGAACCTTTTGTTGAAGGAAGGTGAAACGCCGACCACGGACAGTACCTTCCCTATGACAGTCCATGGTTGGCGTCCCGCCAACCATTGCTCGGGAAAACTGAATGATTTGTCGTACACCCTACGCACAACTAATTTAGGGTTGTTCACAAATGATTTTTAATTTTAGAACCTGACCGCCACCTTATGAATTCACGCTACAAGCTTTCTTGCAATTACTTCACCCTGACATTATTCATATACTTACTGTTAACCGGCCGTGATTCATTTGCACAAATTCCAACTGAACAGGATTGCTTGGGTGCCATTCCGATCTGTGATTTCATCTGGACCACCAACAGCTCTACACTCGGCAGCGGGAACTACCTGAATGAAGTGAGTCCGGGAACCTGTCTTGTTTCGGGTGAATTGAACAGCACCTGGTTTGTATTTACGGTAATCACTTCCGGCGATCTCGCTTTTACCATTTTACCCATTGATCTTTCAGCCGACTACGATTGGGCAGTGTACAATCTTACGAATGCATCCTGCGAAGATATTCCGACCGATGGAACGCTGATGGCCAGTTGCAACTCATCGCAGTATGGGGTTACCGGCATTTCAGTTGATGGTATCGGAAATTACAATGGCCCCGGCCTTACCAATGCATTTAATTACCTGCTACCGGTGAATGCAGGGGAAACCTACACCCTGAACATTCACAACTGGAGCACTTCCAATGGTGGTTACTCTATTGATTTTTCAACTGCTACTGCTACCATTTTCGATACTGTTCCGCCTAAATTAGCGGTGGTTATGCCGATAGGTTGCAACCCGACTTCAGTATCTTTTACTTTTTCGGAAAACATACTTTGTAATACGATTCAGGATGGTGACTTTTCCCTGGCAGGGCCGGGCGGACCATTTGTGGTATCCGGTGTTTCAGGAGCTTCCTGCGCAAGTGGCGGTACACAGGAAAAAACATTCACTATCAATATTAGTCCTGCACTGGAGAATGGAGGTACCTATACTTTCAGTTTAACGGGTGGAGCAGATTATGTAACCGACCTTTGCGGAAATGTTGCAGATACCTCTTCATTTGTTTTTGTAGCACCCGGGCCGTTGATCAATGTAGATTCGATTTATCAACCTATATGCAGTGCTAACAGCGGTTCAATTTTCGTTTCGGGCAATTCCGGTTTCGAACCTTATTTCTATTCTATAAACAACGGAACATCACAATCAACCGGAACGTTTGACGGACTTTCTGCAGGCACCTATCTCCTGATCGTAGAAGACAGCGCAGGATGCACAGATACTGCCGAGGTGATTTTATTACAGGGCCCCGGAGGCGTAACGGCTGCAGTGCTTTCTTCTACTGATTTGAAATGTCCTAATGAATGTACCGGAACCATTACCGCAACAGGAAATGCAGGCACTCCGCCTTATACTTATTCCTGGTCGAATAATGCTCCGCCGGTGCAAACCAATAACAATCTTTGCGCGGGATTTTATACGGCTACCATTACAGATGCATTGGGCTGTTTTGATACGGTGAGTGTTGAGTTGCAGCAACCAGATACATTTGCAGTTACTGTTGAACAAATGATACAACCTTCCTGCAATGGTTCTGCTGATGGCAGCATAACTGTTTCCGTTGAAGGTGGCACTCCGGGTTATACTTACCTATGGTCTCCTTCCGGCGGAACGGGTCTAATAAGCACTGCTATTGCTGCAGGACTTTATACATTCACGGTAGTTGACGCCAGCCAATGTGTCTTCAACTATTCCATTGCACTTCCACAACCTGCTCCTGTAGTTATTACACCACCTGCTGACACGATCATTTGCCTGGGGACAACCGGAAATTTAATAGCGGAAGTTGGTGGAGGAACCGGACCCTATTCAGTAACCTGGGAGGGAACTACAACAGTAAATCCTTTCCCGGTAACCCCAGCCAGCGACACTTCATTTACGGCTGTGGCAACTGATAGTCATGGATGTACCAGCGCTCCGCAACTATTCACCGTAACAGTGGATATTGTTCCGGTAGTTGATTTGGGCAATGACTCCATCATCTGTCTTGGAGATTCATTGTATTTATCTGCTGCATTTCCAGGTGCGTCTTATACCTGGCAGGATGGCTCAGATAAAGATAACTTCACCATCCGTGCACCCGGAATTTATTGGGTGAATGTTTACAATTCCTGTTTTTCTAAAAGTGATACAATGGTTGCAGAATATACAGATTGTTCAGCGTGTGTGCATTATCCGACAGGATTTTCGCCGGATGGAAATCAGCAGAATGATATTTTCCGCCCGGTAATCACCTGCCCGGTGACTGATTATGATATGAAAATATTCAATCGCTGGGGCGAGCTGGTTTACGAAACCAGTAACGTAAATGAAGGTTGGAATGGGGACTATAAAAATCACAAGGCTGATGTTGGGGTTTATGTTTGGATGATAGATTACACAGGTTTGCGCCGTGCAACGCTTTTCACGGAAAGGTTGTCGGGGAATGTGACACTGGTAAGGTAAGTTCTGCCAGCTTAAAATTTTGATTTCCTTCCGTCACAAATGATGCTTAAATTTGAGCTTCGCGGATTTGAATGAGCCACCTCTACAAGACATCGAAGCCAGGATTATTTGCAACATTTGTTGCTTTAATGTTGTTGCTGTCCAATCCTTCGTATTCTCAGATACCTACTTTTCAGGATTGCCTTGGAGCCACACCGGTTTGTAACCAGGTATATACCACCCCAAGTTCAACTTTCGGTACAGGAAATTATCCAAACGAGAGTGGACCCGGAACCTGCCTTGTTCCGGGTGAGTACAACAGCAGCTGGTACACCTTCAACATCAGCACCAGCGGCACTTTTGCATTTGCTATAGTGCCCGGATTGCCAACTTCAGATTATGACTGGGCGATGTACAACCTTACCAATGCAACCTGTGCAGAGATCATGACCAATGGCACCTTAATGGTCAGTTGCAATTCTTCTCAATATGGTTTTACAGGAATTTCACCAACAGGCGTTGGAAACTGGAATGGTCCCGGTCCGTCAAGTGCTTTCAATGCCTTACTGAATGTAAATGCAGGGGAAACATATGTGCTCAATATTAATAACTGGAGCGGTACCAATGGTGGATATACTGTTGATTTCAGCAATTCAACGGCTTCTATTTTTGATACTGTGAAACCGTACATCAGTACTATTGACCAGGTAATCTGCAATGACGATAAACTTACCTTTACCTTTTCTGAAAATATTCTTTGCGGTTCGGTTGATGATGCAGACTTCACATTAACCGGACCTGGTGGGCCGTATATTTTAAGCAATGTAACCGGATCAACGTGCCTTGCCGGTGGAACAGCGGACCTTTCCTTTACCGGCACTGTTACACCCACCATTACCGTTGGTGGAAATTACTTTCTGCATATTACAGACCTGTCCGGTTCAGTTACTGACCTCTGTGGATTGAATGCAGACACTGCAGCGACAGAATTTTTTGTCAGCTCAGTAGAAGCAGTTATCGATTCAGTGGTGAAACCTACGTGTGCAGGATTTAACGGGGCTGTATATGTTTCAGGCAGTGTTGGTACACCACCTTATGAATTCTCGATCAATGGAAGTCCTTATCAAACCGGGAATGCATTTACAGGAATGGACAGCGGAACATATTATATCACTGTAAAGGATTCTTTCGGTTGCGTAGATACTACAATTGTAAATTTTCTTGCATCTACAGGTGCCGTTAAAGCAACTGAGATATATTCACAGGATATCAGTTGTTTCAATCTATGTGACGGAGTTATTTCAGTGCTGGGTGACGGTGGTATTCCTCCATACACGTATTCATGGACCAATGGCGCCCCACCCATTCCCAACGTAGGTGGGCTTTGTCCGAACAGTTATAAACTGACTGTTACAGATACCTACAATTGTTTTGATACACTCACCATCGAACTGAAAGAACCATCAGATGTACATTTTAATGTCACCAATCTGAAAGATGCGGTTTGTTACGGTTATAAAGACGGAAGTGTATCACTCAACCTTACCGGAGGTTCACCACCTTATACTTATGTATGGACACCTTCCGGAGGTGGTAGCAACACAGCATCCGGATTAGGTGCAGGAGTCTATTCTTTGCTGATTATCGACATTCATCAATGCAAATACGACACAGTAATCACTATTAAGGAACCGACAGCTGTAGGAATTATTTACCCGGGAGATACTACTATTTGTTTTGGAACAGAAGCCAGCCTTACCGCTCCTGCCATTGGTGGCCATGGCGGACAATACGGAGTTATCTGGGACAATGGTGTTTCTGTTGATGATCCATATCTCGTCCAACCATTCCAGGATGAAACCTATACCGCGGTTGCTTTTGATGACAGCAGTTGTCTCAGCGATCCTTATACCTACAGAGTTTACGTGCACCAGAAGCCTTTGATTGAACTTGGAGAAGATTCAGTATTGTGCTATGGCAATGTGTTATTCAAGGATGTATTCTTTCCCGGATCACAATACCTTTGGCAAGATGGCTCTGTGTACCATGATTATGCCATTCGTGAACCTGGACTTTATACAGTGGAAGCCTACAATTCCTGTTTCAGTACTTATGATAGTATCTTTGTCGCATTCGATGATTGCGGTACCTGCGTGCATGTTCCCACAGCATTTACGCCTAACAACGATGGAAGGAACGATCTTTTTCTTCCTGCAATCGGATGTGTATTTACTGCTTATGATTTCAAAGTTTTCAATCGCTGGGGACATTTGGTTTTCTACACCAAGGATCCCGACGCCGGCTGGAATGGATTTAATGAAGACAAACCCGCAGAAGTTGGAACTTATGTATGGACCATGGAATATTCGGGTGCTGAACATGGATTTCTGCTATCGGAAAAATTAAAAGGCGGAGTGATCCTGATAAGGTAGGATGGCGAATTCTCCACGAATCCCTGCAAGGCAATCAAACTATAGCTTCGACAAAAGAATTGAGTCATTTTATAATGCACCAAATTATAATTGGCAGTAGAAAATTTCTATTTTCATTCACACACAAATCTTAAAAAAATGGATTTCGCGACCATCATCGCATCAATAGGTGTAACTATGTTATTGATTGCCTTCTTCCTGAACATCTTTCATTTTCTCGACGAAAAAAGTTTTAGTTATATCGGCTTAAACCTGGTTGGAGCCGGCATCTCCTGCTATGCCTCTTACCTGATTCACTTCACACCGTTTGTTGTATTGGAAGGAACGTGGGGGGCTGTGGCGATGGCGGGATTGGTGAGTAAGGTTTGGAAGAACTATAAACTATGAACGCTCCCTGCTTCGCCGAACAATTTAACAATTCAACATTTAAACAGCTTAATCCTTTAACCTGCAATAATCAACCTCAATTAATCTCCAGCAGAAAAGGCATCCTGGCCTGTGCCCCTTTCATTTGCGA
>JBDSEW010000177.1:0-7312 GCA_039919825.1 Chitinophagales bacterium
AAAAAACGATGTGTAAAAGCAACGTTGGAAATTAGGAATTCCAAAGCTATCTTTGCGGCCTCGTTCACCCATCCTCCCGTTAAAATCACACAAATTGACTGGTAGGTAAAGGGGTGAACTGCTTCCCAAACCACCTATAACCTTACCTAATCACAATACAGAAACTTCATGCCCAACATTGGTAAAATCAAACAGATCATAGGCCCTGTAGTAGACGTGAGTTTCGCAGCAGAAGACTCCAAACTTCCTGAAATCCTCAGTGCATTGGTAGTAACCCGCGAAAACGGTCAAAAAGTTATTTTGGAAGTGCAGCAGCACCTTGGGGAAGACAGTGTGAGAACCGTAGCCATGGACTCAACAGAAGGATTGATGCGCGGTTTGGATGCTGTGGATACAGGTGCGAATATCAAGATGCCTACAGGTGACAAGATCAAAGGCCGGCTCTTTAATGTGGTGGGTGAAGCCATTGATGGGATTGGTGAGGTAAGCAACGAAGGCGGGTATCCTATTCATGGTCGCCCCCCCAGATTTGAAGATCTTTCTACACAATCGGAAGTACTATATACCGGTATTAAAGTAATCGACCTGATCGAGCCCTATGCAAAAGGCGGAAAGATCGGATTGTTCGGTGGTGCAGGTGTGGGTAAGACAGTATTGATCCAGGAATTGATCAACAACATTGCAAAAGCATATGCCGGTATGTCGGTGTTTGCCGGTGTGGGAGAACGTACCCGCGAAGGGAATGACCTGTTACGTGAATTTATTGAGTCGGATGTAATCCGGTATGGAGATGAATTCAAACATAGTATGGAAGAAGGAGGGTGGGATTTGAGCAAGGTGGATCATGCCGAGTTGGTTAAATCACAGGCTACACTGGTATTCGGACAAATGAATGAACCCCCCGGAGCCCGCGCGCGTGTTGCCTTATCAGGATTAACCATGGCTGAATATTTTCGCGATGGTGATCCGAATGAAGCAAAAGGCCGAGACATTCTTTTCTTTATCGACAATATCTTCAGGTTTACACAGGCTGGTTCTGAGGTTTCGGCTTTGCTGGGACGTATGCCATCGGCTGTAGGATATCAGCCTACTCTGGCAACAGAAATGGGTATCATGCAGGAACGCATTACCTCTACAAAACGAGGTTCGATCACCTCTGTGCAGGCTGTTTACGTGCCTGCGGATGATTTGACCGATCCGGCACCTGCTACTACCTTTGCCCACCTGGATGCAACTACGGTATTGAGCCGTAAGATTTCTGAGCTGGGGATTTATCCCGCGGTGGATCCATTGGATTCTACTTCACGCATTCTGACTGCAGACATTGTTGGTGAACAACATTACAATACGGCCCAGCGTGTAAAGCTGATCTTACAACGCTACAAAGAATTACAGGATATCATTGCCATTCTCGGTTTGGATGAATTGAGCGATGAAGATAAACTGACAGTCTCGCGCGCACGCCGTGTGCAAAGGTTCCTTTCACAGCCTTTCCACGTGGCAGAACAATTTACCGGTTTGAAAGGAGTACTGGTTCCGATCGAAGAAACCATTCGAGGCTTTAACATGATCATGGACGGAGAAGTGGATGAATATCCGGAAGCAGCATTCAACCTGGTAGGTACAATTGATGATGCGATTGAGAAAGGAAAGAAATTGATGGAGGCAGCGGCAGGTTAGTAGTTAGTAGCGAGTAGTGAGTAGTTAGTAGTGAGTTGTAAGGCATTGATGTATCTTTTATTTCTCAAAATATTTGAAATGAATAAGTATCAGGAGTTAATTGTCTGGCAGAAAGCTATGGACTACGTCATAAGCGTTTATGAAGCTACCCGAAAATTTCCTGCGGAGGAGAAATTTGGATTGGTTTCACAGATTAACCGGGCGGTTGTTTCTATACCTTCAAATATTGCTGAAGGCGCGGGAAGAGATTCAAAAAAGGAATTTGCACATTTTCTATCAATAGCTAAAGGTTCTTCTTATGAAGTGGAAACACAATTGATGCTTTCAAAAAAAAATGGGCTTCGTCACCGGAGAAAATCTTCAAATTTTAATTGAGTTATCAAACGAAATTCAAAGAATGATTACAGGCCTAAAAAAATCACTGAATACCTAAACTACTCACTACTCACTACTCACTACTCATTACTCTCATGCATCTCGACATCCTCACTCCCGAAAAAAAAGTCTTCAGCGGCGAAGCTGATGCGGTTTCATTTCCCGGAACTGCCGGCGCTTTTCAGGTACTGAACCATCATGCTCCGCTCATTTCTTCTTTAAAAGAAGGAAAGATCAAGGTGCGCATCAAAAAAGAGGAACGTTTTTATACTATAAAAAGCGGATTTGTGGAAGTGCTGAAAAATAAAGTGACGGTATTGGTAGAAGGAGTCGAAGCAGTCGAATAAGCGCAAAGAATTTTGCCGGATAACGAAGCCCTCCCCGTGAGGGTTTTGTTTTTTATGAGGAAGTCAGGAAGATGCATCATTTAAAGCTGCCCAAACCCTACAATGAATTGCTCATTACTTCCCATCATTTGCACTAATTGCTTACCAAATACATCTTATCGCGGATCACATTTTTAACCTGCAGCTTAAGGTCTTCACCACCCTGTAGCAGCATATCAATCTCAGAAGGATACGGAGCCGGGCCAATTTTAATAGCTGCAGCGCTTTCTTTCGTTAAGGCAGTTAAATCACCATTGGCAGTAGCCCATGCGTGTTGAAATACTTTGTTGGAAGAGAATGGAGTAGAGTACATCATTGAATTATTTCGTGCATTGTAATAGTCAATCGTGCCACCGATCAATGCAGTTTTCTGTTGTAGGTATTCTGTCACCACACACTTTATGGTTTTATATTTAGGTGTTTTGATATCATTGCCTAATGAGTCCTTTTTTACATTTCCCTTTGTATCCAACGCATAGTTCCAACCATCCTGGATGGATTTTGTTTCAGTGCGAATGTTGGGTGTTGCTTGTAAATCAGGTGTGACGATGATCTGTCGGATGTTCACCACCACATTATAATCCGCCATACGTGCATTTCCTGAGGGCCCGTAAAAATTTACCCAATCAGCATTCAAATCGTACAAAGGCATGGAAGTAATTTGCTTTTCCAGTTCCTGAAATAAGAAAGCATTGGAGTTGTTTTCCATTTTCAAAAAAACCTGGTTGGTTCCCATCAGCTGCGCTTCTTTTAAGCGGTCACCCACATCTTTATAATCAGGATAGATACATTTCAATTGATTATAAAGCTCATATGCCTGGCGGGCTTTGATACGATCATTGATATTTATTAATTGATTGGCGTATGCATATAAATAAGCCGCAGCATTTTGTTTGGCAGCAATCAGGTCTTCATCTTTTAAGAAATTAAAACTTGCTACCCTGCCTTTTGAATGCATATTAAGCGGCAGCAAAGGTTTTATGAGATCACCATACATGCTCAAGGCCGATAATTCATCATACACCGGCAATACATTTTCAGGACGGTCTTCTTTTCTAAGAAAAGTGATTCGTTCCATGCTTTGCCGGTAAAGCTTTGAATAAGATGCTTCGAGATAAGCGATGGTCTCCTCATCATTCGGATTTGAACTGAGTTTTTTTACCGATCGCTCTACTGCTTTACCGAAGTCGCCTGAGCGATAACTGTGTTTCACCGAATTGCAGGATGCCAGCAATGCAATAAAAAGGTGAAACATCAGTAAATTTCGGATTATCCTTAACACTGAAGTACTCATAACATGTGTTTTTTCTTTAATTGCTGACACCACAGTCAAAGAGTATGCTAATTTTTTCCATCAATACGTATTACTGAATAATACTGCGTTGACT
This sequence comes from Chitinophagales bacterium, assembly GCA_039919825.1. Lineage (GTDB taxonomy): Bacteria > Bacteroidota > Bacteroidia > Chitinophagales > UBA10324 > JACCZZ01. Next base: position 3,830 of record JBDSEW010000177.1, read on the forward strand.
AAAAATGGATATGCGTTGAATTGCTGTTGACCTCAAATCTTCCGTTCTAACTATTTTGTTGATCTATTAAAAGGCGATGTATTGAAAACTTTAAACAAACTAAGGATACTTCTTTCACAAAATTTCTTTGCTTACAGCTTTGACCCGATTGCCATCAAATCACCTTTTGAAAATTCATTTTTAAAATCCAAAATTCTAGCAGTAGCGTTTTATTGTGTGAAGTAAAGTGGTAGTGGTCATTATTTTGTCAAATAATTACCTACATAAGAGTTCGTGTCATAAATTTGCCCACGCAAAAAATAAGTACCTATGAGGTCATTGCCATCCATGTGTGTCCGAATGATTTTTAAATCCAGGTTTCGCAGGTTCATAGCATCGCTCTTCATACTACTGTTTCTAACATCTTCTGTCAGCTTCGCTGAAATTACTGCGGACAATGGCAAGAAATTATTCAAACAATACTGTACTTCCTGTCATGCTATCAACAATAAGCTTGTAGGTCCCGCTCTTAAAGACGTTCACAAAAAGCAAACGGAAGAATGGCTCATCAAATGGATTCGCAACAACTCAGCGTTGCGTGCTTCGGGTGATAAGGATGCATTGGCCATCTATGCCGAATACAACAAAAATGAGATGCCGTCCTTCCTCAGTTTTACGGATGACGACATCAAGTCCATTATAGAATATGTTAAGGTGCAAAGTGAGGCTCCTGCAAACCAGCCCGGTGCACCCGAACCAGGTACCGTAGGCGCTCCTTCTGATCAACCTTCTTTCTGGCTCTACATAGTGGTTGGCGTGTTGCTGATCATCACTTTTCTACTCATGCGTACGAATACAGTACTGAAAAGACTGGCGTATGAAAAATTAGGGGAAACACTTCCCGAAGAGCGTCCGTTAATAGGCCGTTTGAAGACGAAGAGGGCAATTGCTTTCTACGCCATAGCAGGTGTGTTTTTATTAGGTTTCACCATCACCGATAGCGCTATGAGGCTCGGTCGTTCGAAAAATTATACTCCCGTACAACCGATTGCATTTCCCCATGACTTACATGCAGGTATTAATAAAATCAATTGCCTCTATTGCCATTCCGGTGCAGAAAAAAGTAAAGTGGCTGGCATTCCTCCTGTGAGCACTTGCATGAATTGTCACAAAGCAATTCAACAGGGAGAAAGTGAAGCCGGTACCCAGGAGATTCAGAAAATATATGCTGCCTTCGACAAAAACGAACCGATTCAATGGACTAAAATTCACAACCTTCCTGATCACGTTTATTTTAATCACTCCCAGCACGTGGCAGTAGGTAAAATTGCCTGCCAGACATGTCATGGACCGATTGAAACGATGAAGGAGGTTTATCAATTCTCGAGCTTGTCAATGGGATGGTGTATCAACTGTCACCGTCAGACAGGTGTGCAGTTTGGGTCCAACGATTATTACAGCATGTACAGTAAGCTTCATGAAGATTTCAAGAGCGGAAAGATTGATAAGGTAACCGAGGAGATGATGGGCGGCACGGAATGTCAAAAATGTCACTATTGATTTAGAGAAAATAAATTGGGAATGGAACAAAAAAACTACTGGAAAGGGCTTGAGGAGCTGCACGAAGACCCCGCGTTTCTTAAAGAGCGCGATAAGGAGTTTGCGGAAGAATTGCCTGTAGAGGAAATTTTCAATTCATCTATTGTCAACAAACCTGCAAGCCGCCGCGACTTTTTAAAAATGCTCGGCTTCAGTGTTTCGGCTGCTACCCTGGCTGCCAGTTGCCGTATTCCGGTTAACAAAGCGATTCCCTATGTAATAAAGCCGGAAGAAATTGTTCCCGGAGTTGCTAACTATTATGCATCTACTTTTTACGATGGAAACGACTATTGTCCTGTATTGGTGAAAACCCGTGATGGTCGTCCGATAAAAATAGAACCGCTTACCAGCAAGCATATTGGAGAGAATTCACCACATCGTTTTTTATTTGGTGGAACCAGTGCACGCGCACAGGCATCGGTACTTTCGCTCTACGACATCACACGCCCGCAAAATCCTACCGTTACAGGAAAAAAAACAACCTGGGAAGTTACTGATGGTGAAATCAGGAATCACCTGGTTGATGCTAAGAATAAAGGAGGTAACATCAGGATTCTGACACCAACCTTATTAAGCCCTTCAACCAAACAACTCCTAGCCGGCTTTATTACGGCGTATCCAACCACGAAGCATGTAGTGTATGACCCTGTTTCATACGCCGGTATTGCGGTAGCCAATGAAAAGAGTTTTGGAAAAAGAGTGATACCGGGCTACCATTTTGAAAATGCGAATGTGATTGTATCTATTGGAGCAGATTTCCTGGGAACCTGGATTTCACCGGTTGAATATACCCGTCAATACGTTCGTAACCGGAAAGTGTCGCCGGAAAAAACAGACATGAACAGGCATTACCAGGTTGAATCCCGCCTTTCACTTACAGGATCCAATGCAGATAAACGTGCGGTTGTAAAACCTTCAGAAGAAGCAGTAGCAGTTATAGCATTATATAATAAATTGGCTGGTGTCCTGGGTGCGGCTTCCATTTCGGGTGGACAATTATCCGGAAGAGCTGATAAAGTAATCAGCCAGGCAGCAACTGATCTCGCTGCCAATAAAGGAAAAGCATTAGTAGTCGCAGGTTCCAATGATGCCAACGTGCAAATGATTGTGAATTCAATCAATGTAATGCTCGGCAGTTATGGAACTACCATTAACATGAATCAATATTCCAACACCCATCAGTCCAGTGATAAAGACATGATGGTGCTGATGGATGAAATGAATAAAGGTGCCGTAAGCACCTTGATCGTTTATGGAGCCAATCCTGCTTACGATCATATGGATGCAAAAGGATTTACCGAAGCGATTAAGAAAGTAGCAACTTCTATTTCACTCAACGATCGCTCCGACGAAACTTCTGCACTCTGCCGTTACCACTGTCCTGATCATCATTACCTCGAAAGCTGGAATGATGCATCACCAAGGGCAGGATTGTATACCATGTGCCAACCTACTATCTGGCCATTGTTTCAGACCCGCCAGGCACAGGACAGCCTCTTGCGCTGGATGGGCAATACCGACGATTATTATACTTACATTAAAAAGAACTGGGAGAAGAATGTATATCCTGCGCAAACCATGTACGGAGATGCACAAACTTTCTGGGACATGTGTGTGAAGGAAGGTGCCTTTGAAATAGCAACCACAGATTCGGGTACTGCCGGTTCAACAATAGATGTCGCGGCTGCTTCAACAGCAGTGATTGCAGCAGCAGGTAAGGCAAGCGGACTCGAATTATCTCTGTATGAAAAAATAGGAATGGGCAATGGCCGTTATGCCAACCTTCCCTGGTTGCAGGAATTGCCGGATCCGATTTCCAAAGTAGTGTGGGACAACTACCTCTGCGTTTCTCCAAAGTTTGCGAAAGATAATGGCCTGGCCATGGATTTGGTGGAACACCTAACT
>JBDSEW010000195.1:0-2801 GCA_039919825.1 Chitinophagales bacterium
ATAGGGAAGGTACTGTCCGTGGTCGGCGTCTCGCCGACCACAAAAACAAAGATTTGTCGTGCACCCATCTTACCTGATCTAAACAAAAGGGTTGCGAAAAAACCTGATCTCAGAATCCGATGTCATAAAAGCAAAAAGCCCTGCAGGAAAACTGCGAGGGCTTGCACTACTTCTCACATGGTTGGTTCAGACGTGCATCTTTGCTTTCTTTAGAAGCAGTTCTTCTTTAGATTCTACATGTTCAGGATCAGGCACGCAACAATCCACCGGGCATACAGCGGCGCATTGCGGCTCTTCATGAAATCCAACACACTCTGTACATTTATTGGGTGTGATGTAATAGATGTCATCGGCTATTGGCGGGAAGCGCTGTTCAGCATCTACCACTGTTCCGTCGATCAACGTAACAGCGCCCTTGATGGTTGTTCCATCTGTAACGGCCCATTCCGCACCGCCTTCATAAATCGCATTGTTCGGACATTCGGGCTCGCAGGCGCCGCAGTTAATGCATTCTTCAGTGATTCGAATAGCCATAGTTCTTAGTTTTGCGTTGCTCAAAATTATAAAAGAAACCAGTTTTTCAAACAGGTTTGTCCTTTAAAATGTTTTAAGCCCAAATGTACAGTTGATCTTCCAGTCCGCTTTGGGTGATTGGGAACACTGAAAAACACTATTCATGAACTTAGAAAAAAGAATTTCCTCTGTCTGCCAGCTCAAAAATACAGTGGACTCTGCACATGCAGAAACTCTGGAAATTGCAGAACTTGCCTATGTAAACAACAAATGGTTTACGCAGGAGAATACGCTGCAAATGATGAGAAACATCCATGAGCAGTTTTTAGAGGAAGAAAAACTCCGGCTCTGGCTTTCGAAATACAGGTTGAAAGAACCTGCTTCACCCCAAACCGTCGGCCTGATTATGGCGGGAAATATTCCATTGGTAGGCTTTCATGATTTGTTATGTGTGCTGCTGTCTGGCCATAAGGCCCTCATCAAGTTATCTTCGAAAGACAATATCCTGTTGCCGTGGCTGCTGGAAAAATTATTTGAAACAGATGATTCATGGCGTTCCAAAATCACTTTTGGAGAATTGCTGAACGGTATGGAAGCTGCTATTGCCACCGGGTCCAATAATTCATCCCGTTACTTCAATTATTATTTTGCAAAATACCCGCACATCATTCGCAAAAACCGCGGATCCGTTGCAGTGCTTACCGGCAACGAATCAAAAAAAGCATTGCAACAATTAGGCAGTGATATCTTCTCTTACTTTGGCCTGGGTTGCAGAAATGTTTCTAAGCTGATGGTACCGCAGGATTACACATTTGATTTCTTTTTCGAATCTATCGAACCCTTTCACAAAGTGATTGATCATAGCAAGTATAAAAACAACTTCGATTACAACTTAACGCTCCTGATGATGAATAAAGAGCCGCACTTTAACAACAACTTCTTAATGCTGCGGGAAGATGAACGCATTGTGTCGCCGGTGGCGATGTTGCACTACGAGCGATATACCAATAAGCAAAACCTTGAAGAAAAACTTGCAGTAAGCGAACATGAAATACAGTGCATAACGGGAGAAAAATATATTCCTTTTGGAAAAACGCAATCACCTGAACTGTGGGACTATGCGGATAATATTGATACGATAAAGTTTTTGAGCAGCCTCAGTTGAGGAATTGCGGATGTTGGATTGGTAATTGCGGAATTAATCACTGGCAATAGCTGCTTTCCAATCAGGCAGTCACAGGTTCAGCCACCAGTTCCTTCAATTTTGCAATCACAAAGTCAACTTCGTCTTTTGAATTATTCTTTGAGAAAGAAAAACGTATGGCCACACGATTAGGATCTGAATGAATGCTTTCGAGCACATGTGAATTTTGATTGCTACCCGAACTGCAGGCACTTCCGCTCGAAGCACAAATACCGGCCATATCAAGGTTGAAAAGCAGGAGTTGAGATTTATTATTCATCGGAAAAGAAGCATTGAGTACAGTATACAAACAACGTCCGTCCACATCGCCATTAAACGAAACATCCGGTAAATTTTTCTTCAGCTCCTCTAACATGTACTCCCGGACTTCAGTAATTTGTTGTTTCGCTTCATCAAGGTGTTCGTAACCAAGCTCCAATGCTTTAGCCAGCCCGACAATGCCATAAACATTTTCTGTTCCGGCGCGCATATTTCGCTCCTGGGCACCGCCAAATATCATAGGCGGAATTTTTACACTGTGGTGTATATAAATAAATCCTGTTCCTTTTGGGCCATGAAATTTATGTGCAGCCCCGGAGATGAAATGCACTGGTGTTTTCTCCAGGTCAAAAGGAAAATGTGCTACCGTCTGTACGGTATCACAATGAAAAACCGCGTTGTATTTTTTACAAATTTCTCCTGCTTCATGGAGATCCATCATGGTGCCGATCTCATTGTTGGCATGCATGAGGCTTACTAAACATTTTTCACCAATCTCCGCCAGCAACTCTTCAAGATGCTGCATAATAAACCGTCCTTTATCATCCACGTTCACATAATGCAACTTTACTGTTCCTTCTTTTTCCAATGCTTCTGTTGTATGCATCACACAATGGTGTTCGATATGCGAAGTAATAATGTGTTTGATTTGAAAAGCCTGCACTCCGCAACGGATGGCCATATTATTCGACTCCGTTCCACCTGAAGTGAAGAAAATCTCTGAGGGTGTTGCATGTAAATACTTCGCAACTGTTTTGCGCGACCGTTCAATGGCAGCGCGCGTTTCACGGCCGAAAAAATGAATCGCAGAAGGATTGCCGAAGTG
>JBDSEW010000217.1:0-3857 GCA_039919825.1 Chitinophagales bacterium
TATTGAGCGGTGCTTGTTTCTTTGCAGCTTCCTCTGTGAGGCCCTTTGCGATAAGTTCACTTATCTGCTTACGCAGTTCCTGTTCAAACCGCACATAATATTCACCTACCAAATGATCTCCTTTCTCACCGCTGCTTTCCGGTGTTTCATGATTTCCATATTTCTGATAGGCCAGCATTGATTTGCAGATGTGCACTCCACGATCGTTGTAGATATTTACTTTGATCACTTCGTTGCCGGCAGCTTTTAAAATAGCCGCTGTGGAATGGCCAATAAATATATTCCGCAGGTGGCCGAGGTGTAGTGGCTTATTGGTATTCGGCCCGCAGTATTCCACCATTATTTTTTTTCCGGTAGCCGGAAGTACTCCGAATGCAGGATGGAATACCTGCTTCCCAAAAACATTGATCCAATATTCATCTTTTAAACGAAGGTTCAGAAACCCTTTCACCACTTCAAAGCTATCCACTTCAGGAATTTCATTGATAAGCTCTGCACCGATCTCATTGGCGGTTTGGTCGGGAGATTTTTTTGCCAGTTTTGAAAATGAAAAGGCAACGATAGTGAAGTCGAAAGGGAAGTCTTTAGGAGGAATATTCACCTGTACCTGTTCAGGAAATATTTCCTGTCCATAAAGCCTTGAAACTATCTGCGCGGTTTTTTCTTTCAGCAGGTTCATTACTCTAGTAGTTAGTAGTTAGTCGTGAGTAGTTAGTCGTGAGTAGTTAGTTGGTGAGCTTTTGGTTTTCAAAGCAACTATTTCAGCTCAGAAGATAAAATTCATAAATTAAAAGTTAAGCGTCGATCAAAAGTTTATAGTTCAAAGTTTTACAGCATGAAGTTTATAGTTTCTGACGTTCACTATTAATCGTACAGCAACTGGTTGGTTACCTTCAGTAAAATCTCAAAAGCATTTTCTGCCATCAGGTTTTCTTTGTCAAGTGTTGGATTCACTTCGGTGATTTCAAAGCAGCAGACCTTCGGACTTTGCATGAGCCGTTGCAATAGTGAAGCAGCTTGCTTTTCAGTAATGCCATTGGGGGCAGGTGTTCCTGTCCCACGGGAAATGGTTGGGTCCATACAGTCAACATCAAAGCTCACATAGATGTAATCACAAGGTTCAACAGCGGTTAGTATTTCTCTCGCAATTTTATCAATGCCGAAATTGTTGATCTCATCTGTCGAAAATAATTTCACTTTGTTTTGACGAATAAGGTAATCTTCCTGGGGTTCAGTATCACGAACGGAAACATAGACCAGGTTTTCATAACGTATCTTGGGTGAAATGGTATTCAGGTTTTTGCAGTTCTCCCAGAAATCCGTTGTGCTTTCATCGGGATTATTTGAACGTTGTGTCATGTTATCTTCTGCCAGCGACATTGCTAACGGCATGCCATGCATATTTCCGGAAGGCGTTGTATATGGAGAATGCAGGTCAGCATGTGCATCGATCCATATCACGCCGATTCTGGCTTCAGGATAAGCAGCTTTCACACCTGCTATAGTTCCTGCAGCGGAAGAATGGTCGCCGGCAATCACTATCGGAAAGTTTCCATCCCGCAATGTTTTTTCTACGGCGTTGCCAACGCGCTCACATACGGCAAGCACGCCTTTGCCACGGCGAGCGTGGGGAGAACGGGCAGGCTCGAGCAACATAGCATTTTCATCCTTAATCTCTTCCTCCGGAAACTGTTTGAAGAAGGTGCTTCCAAAATCAAGCGCTGCTATTTTGATCGCATCAAACCCAAGACTGGCACCTCTTGTTCCGGCCCCAATTTCGGATTTCACTGCTATAATTTTAATATTTTTCATGCTGCAAAAGTAATCACAAAATCGGGAGTTGGGAGGAAGGGAAATGTTAATTATGAATGGACAATTGAGAATTAAGCCCCGATTGATTTACGAACTACCAATGAACGAATCCCAGGAATCCGCAGGCTTTGCTGCAACCATTCAACCTATTAGACACACAACCCAACTTTAACTTCCGATTGCAACCACCTCCTCATCCGGGGGATTTTCATAAAAATTAATTTCAGAAATCTAAAAATCATGTAGTTTCGCACGTCTTAAAAAAACACTGCCAACAGCTTTTCTCGCCAACCGGAAATGACTAACACTTATAAAGACCTCGTACGACAAACTTTTGATTTCCCGCAGGACGGTTTTGAAGTAATAAACAATGAACTTTATTTCAATGGCGTATCGATGATGGAAGTCATTCAGAAATATGGCACGCCGCTGAAACTTATCTACCTTCCTAAAATCAGTGAGCAGATCAACAAAGCGAAATCGCTTTTCAAAAAAGCATTTACAGAGCACAAATACGGTGGTAAATACTATTACTGCTATTGTACAAAAAGTTCGCACTTCAAACATATTCTTGAAGAGGTATTAAAAAACGACGTTCACATTGAAACCTCCTACGCGTACGACATCAATATTATCCGCAAGCTTTACGAAAAGAAGCTGGTGGATAAGAACAAATTTATCATCTGCAACGGATTTAAGACGCGGACTTACACCACGAAGATCGCAGCGCTGATCAACGATGGATTTGTGAATGTGATCCCCATTCTGGATAACAAGACAGAGATCGAAGCCTATCAGCGAACGGTAAAGGGTACTTGCAATATCGGAATACGGATTGCCGCAGAGGAAGAACCTACCTTTGAATTTTATACTTCACGTTTGGGTATCCGCTGGCGGGACATTCTTGAATTCTATGTGCAGAAAATTCACAACAACAAGAAGTTTAACCTGAAGATGCTGCATTTCTTCATCAATACAGGCATCCGTGATAACGCCTATTACTGGAGTGAATTGAACAAGGCATTGAATGTTTATTGCCAGTTGCGAAAGATTTGCCCAACACTCGATTCCATTAATATTGGCGGGGGATTTCCGATTAAGAATTCTCTCGGTTTTGATTATGATTATGAATACATGATCAAAGAGGTGGTGCTGCAAATAAAAACTGCCTGTAAAAAGAATAAAATTCCTGTACCCAATATTTTTACAGAGTTTGGAAGCTTCACGGTAGGAGAGAGCGGTGCCAACCTTTATAAAGTGATCGCACAGAAGCAACAAAATGACAATGAGTTGTGGTATATGGTTGACAGCTCTTTTATCACTACGTTACCTGATACGTGGGGCATTGGTCAGCGATTCCTGATGTTACCGATCAACAAATGGGAAAAAGATTATCAGAAAGTAAACCTTGGCGGGCTCACCTGCGACAGCCAGGATTATTATAATTCAGAAGTGCACATCAACCAGGTTTTTCTTCCCAAGAACAGTAATGGTGATCCTTTGTATATCGGATTTTTTCATACAGGTGCCTACCAGGATCAGCTTTCCGGATATGGTGGCATTAAACATTGCCTCATCCCTTCTCCCAAAATAATTTTGATTTCAAAGGATAAGAAAGGAAACATCACGGATCGATTGTTTGCAAAGCAGCAGACGTCGGCGAGTATGTTGAAGATATTGGGGTATAAATAATCCAAAGTGTGAAGGATTAAAAAGGTAGTTTGGAAATGAAATATTCGGCTCATTATAATTCTCCTGTAGGCTGGTTGCTGCTGGAAGCTGATGAATCCGCTATTACCAAGGTTCATTTTATGGAAGTGGAAGGAGCGACCACTGCATCACTTTCTCCTGTGTTAAAACAAGGCATTGCTGAGTTGGAAGAATATTTTTCTGGAAACAGGGAAGTGTTTTCTGTTCCACTAAAGCCTATCGGGACAGACTTTCAACAAAAAGTATGGAAGCAATTATTGACTATTCCTTTCGCAAAAACATTTTCCTATTCTCAGGTAGCTGCTCAGTTAGGTAACCAGAAATCTATTCGTGCA
>JBDSEW010000233.1:0-3964 GCA_039919825.1 Chitinophagales bacterium
CTCCCTATTTATTGCGGATGCTGCCATCATTCAACCGCGAACTTTTCAACAGCAATCAGAAGATATGACCTATATGGTTTGGATCAGGTAAGACGCTAAGTAAGTATTTGAGATTTATATTCCATAACTTTAACGAAGGCAGACTACTTCGGATCCACAATTATCTCCTCGGGTGCAGTTGATTCTATAATAAATGAATCAGAAAGTACCTTGAAGGTAGTACGCCGGTTTTCCTGGAACTGCTCTTCCGTGCATTTCACTCCATTCACACATTCATTCACCGGCTGTGTTTCGCCATAGCCTTTTGCTGTTAACCGCAAGGGATCAATCCCTTTCACCACCAGGTAATCTACAACAGATTGCGCGCGTGCCTGCGACAGGCGAAGATTGTAAGGATCTTTACCGCGTGAATCTGTGTGGGATCCAATTTCTACCTGCACAGCAGGATTTTCATTTAACAAAACCAGCAGGGTATCCAGCACCTTTGCAGCATCTTCCCTGATATTGGCTTTGTTGTAATCGTAGTAGATATTGCTGAGGTTCACCTGCACATTTTTGTAGATCCTGTCGAGTACGATCCGCACAGTTGCAGTTACTGTATCCTTATCAATCGATGTAAAGCCGATTGTGTTGGCGGTTTCAGACTTGCTGAAGTAATCTGTTTTTGCCGCTGTGAGTCTATAGATTTTTTCTACTTCCGCCTTAAAACGGAAAGCGCCGTTCTTATCCGCTTTCAAAACCTGCTGTGTTTTAGGCACAGTGTTTCCTTTTTCATCCATTACGTTAATCGTTACGTCAATGCCGTCCATTGGAGCGAAGCCCGTTACTCGGCTGTTCGGATTATTTTCTATTTCAAATATTTTCTCTACTACATCACCACTCACGAGGTACACTTTTACTTTTTCTTCAGTAAAATGAAAGATGTCGTCATGTCCCTTTCCACCTGGCCGGTTAGAGACAAAATAACCCTGTGATTTTATTTTATACTGATCCTTTGGATTTACTTTGTCAAAAATGATCGCCAGATCATCCGCTCCTGAATTAATGGGTGCTTTCAGGTTTTGAATATTTCCCCATTGATTTTTAATCCGCGAAGCCATATATAGATCAAGGCCACCCATTCCCATCTGGCCATTGGAAGCGAAGTATAGTGTGCCATCATCGGTCAGGCAGGGAAAGGCTTCATCACCTGTGGTATTCACGTTAGGGCCAAGATTTAATGGCTCTCCCCACCCTTCAGCTGTTTTGGTTAATACATAAAGGTCTTTTCCTCCATAACCACCATCCACATCGGCAGAAATATACAGTTCCTTGCCATCGGCAGTTAAAAAAGGCTGGGAGACATTCGTGCTATCGTTGAAAATAGGTACCACCTGCGGTTCGCTCCAGGAGTCATCAGTGCGATAGGTAAAATAGATTTTGCAATAGTCATTTAGAGTTTGATTGCTGCCACAACGGGTAAAATAGCACTCTGAAAAATCTTTGCTGAAACAAGCTGCCCCCTCATTAAAAGGAGAATTCAGGGCCTCACTGAAAGCTACGGGCGCACTGAAGTTTCCTTTTTCATCTTTAGTGCTCGTAAAGAGATCACTGAATTTTTCACCCGTCCATCCATAAATGTTGTTGCCTGCCGCGTCAGACCGGTCTGAGGTAAATACCAACCCATTTTTACCGTAATGAACAGGGGCATAATCATAAGCCGGAGAATTCAATGCATCAACACCAGTAACGGTAATGCTGGAAGGTGCGATTTTCCATTGCTGTGCAAGGTTGCATGCTTCTACTTCACTGCGAGCCTCGTCGTCAAATGGAGAATCTTTCAGGTATTCTGAAAAAGTGGCAGACGCCTCGGTATATTTCTCATTGCTCTTCAGCATTTGAGCATACAGGTATTGCGCTCGCGATTCGCCATTGAGGTCAAATGAAGTTTTGTACCATTGTTCAGCAGGTTCCGTCTCACTGCTTAACCGGTAACATTCACCAATCATGAAAGCCTTTTTGGCCTTTAGAGATGGATCACTTTCCTTGTTGAATTCGCTCTTCAGCAAGTCAGCAGCCAAAGTATATTGCTTCTCGGCAAAGAGGGTTTCACCCGTCTTTGTTTGCTTCGTGATAAGGCAGGAAGAAAAAAAGAATAAGTAGGTAATTAAAAGAGAAACCGGATAACTGCTGATTTTCATTTTTTCTGTGATTAAAGCAAATTTATTGGAAAGAAATCAGGAAACGAAAAAAGGTTGACGAACGTGTGTGAAAGACACGCCTGTAAATGATTAGACAGAATCACCATCTTAGTTGAGCCAGCAGGATGGGCTATTAAGAGTGAAGCACTCAATGGTAGCATCGTAGTAGTATTACTTCCTTATATTTGACCCACAAATTTTTTAAGATTTATGGAAATGAGAAAAATCCCTTTCCGCCAGGCACTTAGGGAAGCAATGGTGGAAGAAATGCGTAAAGATGAACGTGTTTTTCTGATGGGTGAAGAAGTAGCCGACTACAATGGCGCCTACAAGGTAAGCCAGGGAATGCTCGATGAATTTGGAGCTAAACGCGTGATTGATACTCCGATTGCTGAACTTGGATTTACTGGCATTGGCGTTGGTGCGGCCATGAACGGAACCCGTCCAATCATTGAATTCATGACGTGGAATTTCGCAGTGCTGGCATTCGATCAGATCGTGAATTCTGCTGCAAAAATGCTCTCTATGTCTGCAGGTCAATTCAATATTCCGATAGTCTTCCGTGGACCTTCTGCAGCGGCAGGACAACTGGGGGCACAGCATTCTCAAAGCTTTGAAAACTGGATGGCGAATGTTCCGGGACTTAAGGTGGTATCCGTTTCAAATCCGTATGATGCAAAGGGATTATTGAAAAGTGCTATTCGGGATAATGACCCTGTTTGTTTTTTTGAGTCGGAAGTGATGTATGGTGAAATGGGTGAAGTACCTGAGGAAGAATACCTGATACCCATTGGCAAAGCGGATGTAAAACGTGAAGGAAATGATGTAACCATTGTTTCTTACAACAAGATGATGAAAGTTGCTATGGCTGCTGCTGATGAATTGGCAAAAGAAGGAATTTCCGCTGAAGTGATTGACCTTAGGACTATACGCCCTCTTGATTTTCCAACTATCGTAGAATCGGTTAAAAAAACCAACCGGCTTGTAATCCTGGAAGAAGCCTGGCCATTTGGTTCTGTAACTTCTGAAATAACTTTCCAGGTGCAGAAACATGCCTTCGATTATCTTGATGCTCCTATAAAAAGAGTGACTACACTTGATACTTCTATTGCCTATGCACCTACACTTGTACAGGCATTTATGCCCAATCCTGAAAAGGTGATTAAGGCAGTGAAAGAATCGATGTACCAGCTTTAAACTGTGATACCTTTCAGGATATTCTGTTTTTCTTAAGAGTAGCAGGCATTGTTTTTTTAAATGGTTCCATAGGTATTCTATTTCAATTTAGAATACAAATACATCAATAGCTGAACTATATCCATCTTTACACCAGTAATCTCTCTTTATATTTTGAATCAACCCGACGAATTAAATGATGCTTTGGAACCTGCGCCGGCGGAAGAAGTACTGATTGAAGCCGAGGAAGAAGATGGAGCGTATGAACATTTTCGGGTTACAGTAGACAAAGGTCAGTCACCCTTGCGCATTGATAAGTTTTTATTCAATCGCATAGAAGCCGTCAGCCGAAGCAAAATTCAACAGGCAGCAGATGGCCAGATGATCCTCGTGAACGGCCTTCCTGTAAAATCAAATTACAAGGTAAAACCACTGGATCTTATCACGGTCATGCTGCCGGAACCTAAGATGGTGCATGACCTGTTGCCGGAAAACATTCCTTTAAATATTGTTTTCGAAGACAGTGATGTGGTCCTCATCAATAAACCTCCGGGCCTTGTTGTTCATCCGGGAGTTGGAAATTACACAGGAACATTGGTGAATGGTTT